>NZ_QSQO01000008.1:0-29592 GCF_003436775.1 Collinsella sp. TF11-5AC | reverse complement strand
GGACAGTCCTGCTCGCACGGAGAGCACATTAAGTGCTCTCCGGCTCGTGCGAAACTCGCGATGAACCTTACATTCCGCGTCGCCGGGCAGACGCCTCGGTGTTGAAGCGCGGCTTGTCATGAAAGCATCCGCAACATATATAAGTTGAAGGCCACATTAAGTGGCCTTCTTTGTATTCGGAAAGTGTGTCCCGGAATCTGCCTTCGGAATGGGACGGACGCAGTTTCCGCTTGAGGGCCTGTTGGGAAAGCGCATCCCACTTCAAGAGTAAATTCCGGGTCGCACTTTCCGCTAAGGCTCTCAACCGGAAAGTGGGGACCACTCTGAGCGCCGATTCTGGGACACACTTTCCGAAACACCGCCCATCCGGAAAGCCCGTCCCGCTCTGAATACATCCGGGCATGGAATATCCGCTTATTAGGCCTTCCGTCAATAAAGGGGCGCCCTCCCGAGCGGCGGGCTCGAAGTTCATCGCGAGTTCCGCACGCAAAGAAGGCCACTTAATGTGGCCTTCGTCTTGCGCAGGACTGTAGAGCAGGGAACTTCGTGCCCGCCGCCCGGGAGGGCGTTGCGTTTAGAAGATGGACCTAGCGCTTATCCCTCCGGGACAAAAGTAGCGCGGCTATAAAAGCGATGCTGGCAAGAGTTAGCAAAACTAAAAGCAACGTGAGCGTGTTGTCGCCCGTTGCCGCCAGACCAAGCAAGCCGGGCTTCTTGCTGCCAGCAGACTGCACGGGGATCTTCTCGCCGTCGTCCTCGGCGGTAATCTCCCAGCGAATGGTCTTGTTTGCGTCGGCAAGCTCGTTGCCCACCGACGTCGGGACACTTAGTTGCAAATTGAGTACCGTGCTGCCATCGCTCGTAAACGTTGCGACCTGCGTGGGATAGGCAAACACGCTGCCCGGCGTTCCCGTCTGGAGCCAACCGGCAGACGCATCGGCCGCCGACGCCGTTAGGGTAATGGGCGACAGCAGATGTGCCGTCTCGTGATCGACAACGGCCCGCACAAACACACGTACCTGGGACTTTACACCCGTGGCACGAACCCCAATCTGTTGCTCGCGTACATCGCCGGGCATTAGATCTTTAAAGGCTGGAAACAGATCGGGCTCCCCCGAGGAGTCCGTCGCTCCCGATACCGTTAGCTGGCGTGCATTTCCGTCATAGGCAATCGTGGGAATGTCAGCAAACGCACGTGCAGGAACGGCGAGCGCGATAAGGCAGACGATTGCCGCCATTACGCAATGCAAGAAACACGCAACGTCTTTACGAATCGGAGAGGCCATACTTACGCACCTCCATGCGGCGGCACCAGCACGCCATCCTTGACTGCACAGCCCCATGCCTCTGCAGCTGCATCGCCGGGCGTGGATTGAATTGCCTGGGTCGAAATGTCAACGACCAGGTTCTTCCCATCTGCCTTCTGCTCAGTCACGCTCTTGATGAGCACATCGGTTTTGCCCATCGGAGCAACGGGAGACGTCCAGTAGTAGTACCCGTCGGACGCGACAACCCAAGACGAGGCGGTGTTAGAAGCAGATGCCTTGGACACACTGCCCCACGCAATGACGTAGTCGGTGCCGGCAACTGGTTCATCCCACAGGCGCGCGCCATTCTGGTCCTGCCAGTAGATATCCACCGCAACACGCAGGTATGCCGGGGCCGAGCCGTTGTTTGTAATCATGACGTTGCTCTTCACATTGCCATCGAGCTTCTCATCTACCGAGGGCGCCACCGAACCAAAACCAAACTCGTTGACCAGCACGCCCGTAACCGAAAGCCACGCAAAGGTACCGGCAGCGCCAGCCAACAGGAGAACGCCAACAAGGAGGGCGACGATTTGCTTGCGCTTAGTCATCCTAGTCCTCCTTCTTCAGCGTGCCGTTTTTCCAAACATTCTTGGCACGCGAGCCACCATCGACCCATTTGTCATTCGCGCGCGTGTTGACGCACGTCACCACGGTGTCGCCCGCACTCGAGGCAGACGAGATGATGAGCTCGGCAGATTTGCCGGGCGCCTTGCCCGGCGTACTCAGTTCACCCTCGTAGCGCCATGCCCAAGCCGTGTCTTCCTCGACGGTATAGGTGCCCGCCGGAGCAGCAAATTGCACGCTGCCGACATACCAGACCTCACCGTTTTCGTCGCGCTGCTCGCTAACTTTCACCTCGACCATGCGCGTCTCGGCAGGAGAACCCTCCGACGCCTTTCGCGTTACCTTAAAGCGGAACGTTTGCCCCATTGCGCTGGCGTCGGTAGTCTTTTTAGCGATCGTCAGCGCATGATTCTGGGTAAATTTGAACACGGCATTACCGGGACCTTGCTCGCCTTCGCCTGTCTTCTTGGACTCCAGACGGTTGGCCAGGTCAAACGAACCATTACCCGAACCCAGACTGTAGAGCGAGACAAACTTGCCGTCCACGGGAGCTTCCTCTGCACCAGGGCCGTAGCTTGCCCGCGTTACCGTGACGGTCAACTGCGTTCCCATAAACGGCTTGGCAAAGCAGACCTTAAACGGCGCCTTATCGGCGGCGTCGTCGACGGTGTTGGCGGCGGAAGGATCGAGCAGCCACTTAAGCTGCGCGGTCATGTTTTCGGGCTTTCCATCAGACGTATCGTTGGCAACCACGCGATACGTCACGGGATACAGGTCCATATCGCCCTTGACCGGCTCGTCCTTAAACGTATCCCAAGCCTCCGCAGCACCTTCGGCACCCACATATCGCCATTCCAAGAAGAGTTCACGCTTATCGCCATTGGCGGCCGCCTGCTCATCGAGCAGCGCAACGATCTTGGAGTGGGCATCCGGGTCATATGCCACGGATTTTTGCTCCATCACGGGGTTGCCGTCCTTGTCATAGACGGGGTTGCCGCTCTCGTCCATTTTAGGGACATCGACCGTGTGGATAAAACCGGACTTGCCGTCTTGTGCGCGCTCATCGCCCGAGTCGACGGTCGCCGTAAAGATGACCGACCCGTCGATACCGTGATAGCGCACCTTATACGGCGCAATCTTGTACACCGCAGTGTAGGTCACGTTCTTAAAGGGCTCATTACCCTCGAGGGGATACTTCTCCTCATCGGTCATCAGGGTGTAGTTGCCATCGGATGTATAGTCACGCGACCAGCCGACAAAGTCGTACTTGGTGCCGTCCTTGCCGACAACCTCAGTTGCAGCTTTTACCTCCAGCGAAATCTGATCACCAGAGTCGGTACGCGCAAGGGAGCGTACGGCATAGGGATCATCCAGATTAGCATCGATATTCGATTGGACACTTACCGCGCTGGCACGGTAGACCGGGTACAGCTCCATGGGGGCGTTGACCACCGTGTTTTTAGTCACCATGGAAACGCCGTCCGACCAAACGACATAACCGCTGCTAGGCTCTGGCTTATTATCCGTCCAACCTACGAAGGCGTTGTATGCGCCCGTTGCAGCATCGATGTCTCCAATGTTATACGTTGGCAGCGGCATGCCATCTTTAAGGTCACCGAGCTTATCGCCCTCTTGGGCAAGCTTGCCGTCAACGTCGGAGTCGTTGAGATGATACACCACCGCAATGGGCGTGTAGTAGGCCACAAACGTATAGGGCTTTCCGGGCTCCACGGGATAGGAATAGGTATTGCCGCCCTCGCCCGTCGGCTCAAGTTTCTTTACTGTTCCGTCGGAAAGCTCGATCTCGAGCTTCTTAAGCTGATAGGTGCCACCAGCTCCGTCCGCATACACCGTCGTCGTAATGTCGGGACTCACCGTAGCCACCACAGACCCGTCGTCTTGCGTGGTCAGCGTGGGCTTGATATCCCAGTTGGGTACGTTAACCCCATTAGTTCCGTCAAAGCCCTTGCGGTGCAGGTTGGTGGTGTAGCTAACGTCGTACTTTACGTACACGGGATAGGCATCCTGCCACTGGGTAACCTTGGACGCGTCGGTCGCCAAGTATGGCGTCGCTTTCTCCGGGTCACTCGTCACATAGGGGTCGCCAGTAACGTCATAGATATATTTCCAGACGGCAGAATCCTTCTGGACCTCGGCGGTCGAAATCCAGCCTAGGAACTTATAACCAGGCACAGCCATCTCGGCATCGGTCGGAGAGGCTTCGAGTGTCAGATTGGGATTGATGTCGCCCTTCTTTCCGCCCTCGGGCTTGTCGTTTACCGTCTGATTGGTATGGATAAACGGATATTTATAGGTGTAGGTGCTATCGGAGCCCAGCAGCAACGGAGCCTCATAACGTCGCGTGACGCTCTTAACCGAGACATCGTCCTTGCCATAAAAGCTGACGCTTGTCGTCACCATGGCGCGCATGTAATACTCCGAATCGATGCCAATCTCGCTCTGAACGGGGTTGCCCACGCAGGTCCAGTATCCGCCTTGGCGCTCGAGGGTCCAGAAATTTAAATGGTATCGCTCGCTCGCCGGCCTAAAGTAAAACTTCAGCGCTCCTGCGACCCACTCGTCATCCAGCGTGCCCGAACCTGGGAAATCCGTATCGGCAATGACGTTTTTCCGGGTATCCGCACCTGTATCGTTTTTGACCGTATGCGAATACGCCTTCAAAGGCGCCACGATGAGTGTCTCTGCCCCAAAGCGCCCCTCATTGCATTCGTCCTTATAGTTTTCCTTCAGTCCGTGATAGACGTGCTCGGGACCCCAGTGCACGATATTCTCTCGCACGTAGCTCGATCCGACCTGCTCGTTAAACGAGGTTTGGTACCCGCTCCACACAGAGCAGAGGAGTCTGGATTCCTTATAGGCTTCGTTCGTCATCGACTTGACGTAATAATCCACGCGATACTCAAAGCGTGCGGTATAGGTATGCGGAACGGCCAGATCGACGCTGGCGGGAAGCTTGTAGCTGGGATCGCGGCTTACGCGCACCTCGACCTCGGGCCCGTCGGCGGCCTGCTTGTTTTCATACCAACCCAGGAAGCGGTAGCCATCGGGCAGCGAGCCGCCTTCGGACAAGGGCTTGTTGTCCACGCCGCGCACCTGCACCGTGTAAACGCTGGCCCCATCCTCGGCAGTCTGGACATCGACATGGGTGTTGCCCACGCCGACACGCTGGGTCTTATCTTCAAGCTCATCCTGTTCATTGCCCTCGAACACTGTCATGATGTTCGAGACGTAGTCGCTGTACACCGGATAGAAGTCGGTCGGGCCAAGCACGGTAATCTCGGTACCGGCAGGATAGAACGCGCCGGCATTTTTTAGCTCGGCGAGCTGGGTCGAGGTAATGGCTGCATAGCCACCGTTCATCTGAGCCTCTTCGCTCGGCTTCGTTGTCCAACCGATAAAGGTGGCGCTGGAAGACAGCGTGCCACGATCGGTAGGAGCGGCGGGGTTGAGCTTCGCGCCGTAGCGATACCAATCGCCCGATTTGTCGTGTGCAGTGCCGCTCTGGCAATCGAGCGTTTCGCCCTGGACGTTATAGAACAGCACCTGCGCCTCGTACGAAGCGATAAACAGGTCATTGCCCTTAAAACCGTCGACCCCCTTGGCATTATCGGCGGTATAGGTCGACGTATGCTCGTGTGCCTCGCTCTTCTGGACCTGCTTGCCGGCAGCCACAGCATCGGCATCGGTCTTGCCGTCAAACCAGCTGTTGTCTTGTCCAATTCGATTCACACGCACATCGGACTCGCGGAACCAGCCCATGAAGCGATAACCGCCGTTGGCATCGGTCAAGCCCTTGGGCTTTGCGGAGGTATCCTGCCCAAACGTCACCGATGTATCGCCCTGGGCCAAGCCCTGAGCCGTTCCCGCCAGCACGGCGCTCACGGCAAAGGCGTACGGATCCGAGGTCTTCTGTTCAATACCAAGCTTGGTTGCCTCGATGGTCGCGGTGCCCGCGCCGGGAAAATCGGTCGTTGCCTTAACGCTCTGGCCATGCACGGGAATATTCAGTTTGTAATCCATCGCCCACTCATTGGCGTGCGTGCCACCCAGGGCCTCATCGTTAGCAGTCGAGCGTTTAGTACCGGCACAGAAATCATAGTCATGCTCTTCCCATAGCTCACGCGTGATGTAGCGCTCGTCATCCCATGGACCATAGCCATCACCCTTGGTGGTGCCATCGCCGCCAAACGAGGGGATTTTCTTTTTAGCAGGGTTGCCCTGGCTGTTGCCAGAAAGGCTCACGCTCGGCTTAAAGTAGCACTCGGTGACCGTGGCATCATCCTTGTTGGCACGCGCGGCAATACCGCCCAGGTTCACATCGTTTTGAATGATGGGAATCACGGCGATGGGATTGTACTGACGCGAGCTCAAGTCACCCGCAAAATGGCTTCGAACGAGCTCGTTGCCCTTTTCGGTTAGAATACGACCCGCCAAGCCACCCGTCCACGCACGCGTCACGGCGACGACGCCCACATATGACGCGGCATAGCTGTAGCACTGCGCCGTCGAGAAGCAGTCGATAATCTTGGCCTCGCCCGCCATGCAGCCCACAAAACCCGAGGCGTACACGTTGTTGCCGCCCAGGGCGCCAATGGCCACGTCGTACTTATTGGTGACGTCGGTCATGCCCTTCTCGGCAATCGAGCCGTCGTCCTTACGCGTCGGCGTCACGCGGCAGTACTCGATAGTCGAGTTCTTAACGTAGCCGGCAAACGCCGCCATATACAGACCCTCACCGCCGAGCGCCTGCACGCCCGAGGTCGCGTTGTTAACGGCGCGGCCACCACGTACCTCGCAGTTATAGAGGGTACAGCCGTCGAGCTCGCCGGCGATGAGACCGCCCTCAAAGCCTGCGTTGGTAATGAGGTTGAGAGCATTGTTGGCGCAGGTCACGTGCAGCGTGCTCTCCATGACCATAACGTTTTCGAAGCGCGTATTGACGGCCTTGCCCACGATAATGCCACCGCGGAAGTCCGCCCACACGTTGGCGTCCTTGACCAGGAAGTTTTTGATGGTGGCGCCGTTGGTCTCGGCAAAAAATCCCGTATCGCGCTCGGGGTCAAAAGCGTCTTTATCGTAGTTCAGGCCCTCAACGGTGTGGTTTTGACCATCGAACACGCCCTTAAACGGATGCTCCTTGTTGCCAAACGACAGATGCTTAACGGTGTGCGAGACAATGGTCTTCATGTCGTCATCATTAAGCACGATATCGTTATCGAGATAAACGTGCCAGCCGGACGTATCGCGCTCGCGCGACAGCGCCACGTACGCCAAAAAGTCAGCCTCGTTTTTGATGTGGAATTCGGTTTTGGCCTCGGGCACATCCTCGGCATGCACCGCCGTCGGCAGCGCCATAACGCAGCAAAGGGCAATCGCCGCGACGGCAACTAGCCTGCTAAGCACGCCCCGGTTCATGTTCTTGATCTTCATAGGCTAGTTCGCCTCCGGCCAACCCACGACGTCGAGAACGTCGAGGACGGTATCGCTTTCCTGCTGGTTTTTGGCCTGCACGGCCTGCACATCGATATCGAGCCTGAAGGAACCGCCGCGCGCGGCATCGTGGTAGTCGTCCACAAAGCGCAGCGAGTCCATGAGGCTTTCCGTCATGGCGCCGGGGTCGAGCGTGCCGCCACGCCCGGCCAATCCGCGGTAGTAGTACCACCCATCGCTGCCATCGATCCACGGGGACCCCTCGCCCGCGTTCACATGAAACGCAACGCTGCCCGAAGCATCCGCGCTCGAACCGTCGGGCGCCACCGACGTCATGTGCAGACGCGCGCGAACGTACTCAGGCTGCGTGCCGACGTTCTCCACGCGCACAATGCGGCTGATGTCAGAACCCCCGGCCTTGGTGTCGGGATAGTCCCCGTGCTCGTTGGGCTCAAACGGAATCTCCTCGCCCTGCTCGTTTAGGGTGTATTCGCAGACTCGTACCTTCACGCTGCCAAACGATAGAACGTTGTTCGCCGGAACCATATCAACAGTAAAAGCCAGCGTGCCGCACAGGCACGCCAGGGCCAACAGCGCCATCGCGGCAAGCGCCAAGGTGCGTTTCTGATTGTCGGAAAGATTATTGAGCATTACGTTCGCCAGTCGTCGATAAAAAGGGGGACCGAGATCCCGACCCGAAAATGGGGATGGGGAGCGGGCCGGGATCTCGGTAAAGGGGGTGGGATTACTACAGGTCCTTAGCCCAATTCTTGGCAGCAGCCAAAGCAGACGCAGACGAACCCTCAGCGGTATTGTCTGCCGCGTAAATGAAGCAGTTGACATCCATCGTGGCAGAATTGGCGAAATCCTTTTGCTCGGTGTCCTTGGGCGTAGTCACCTGGCTGAACAGCTCGCCAGTCCACTTATCCTCATTCTTGCTGGCAATAAGCGGGGTAGCCTCGGTTCCTTCGCCAACATAAACGAAAAGGCCACCGAGATAATGAGTCGGCTCGCCCTCAACGGCGGTCGCATCAACGGCCTTCCAGCCAGAGTTAATGGTGAAGTAAGTCGTCTTGGAATGATCGGCCCCGGCAGACGCCGTCTTGTTGTTCACGAAGACGTACACATATGCATCCTCGGATCCCTTGCCGATACCGACATTAGGATTCTTGGGTACAGACACGCCAGGGGCGAGCTTAGAGTCCTTAACCCATTTGGTCTCGGTCAGGTTGCCGTTGACCTTATTGTTATCATCCGGAAGCGGCTGATTCGGATGGTCGGGATCGGTAGTGGGCTTGTTGATGCCCGCAGTGGTGAAGTTGTTGGTCAGGCTCGACTGCGCCGTCAGCCAGGCGTAGGTACCCACGCCGGCAGCCAGTACCAGCAGCAGCAAGGCGGCAATGATGCCGTAGCGCTTTTTCTTCTTGTTTTCCATCGTTCTCTTCCTTTCGAGAATCGTCTTCCCCGGCAACGGCCCCTACCGCCGCCGACGTTTTTCCCTGCCGCTATGAACGCCGCTCCCTCGCATGCACGCGGGCATGCTTGCCCGCAGGCTCGTCGGGAACCATCCGATCGAGCACTATCGACGCCGTGATCAGCAGCGCCAGAACGGCCACCACAACAAGCAAACCAGGCATCGTCGTGCAATAAACGTTGACGAAGCCCAGGTAAGGGACACAAAAGGAAACAGTGCCGATCACGCGCGAAAATGGCGTCTGCTCGGCATCGTGCATGATGCTTCCGTCTGCATTTTTGTTTGCAATGCCCTGCGTGCCGATCATCTGCGCGGCAGGGTCGATCTCGTACACCTGGTGCGTCACCACGGCGCCGTCCGATCGGTAAAAAGTTGCATTGTCGCCCATGGCAATATCCGTTGGATCAACCTGGTGAACAAACACCATGGAGCCGACGGGGAGCTCGGGTTCCATAGAGCCCGAAAGCACTGCAAAAGGCGTGTATCCAAATGCGCGGGGAGCAAAAGAAACAACGGCAAGGGCTATGACAAGCGCAAGCGCCAGACTGCTAAGAAGTGCAATAAAACGTTTGACTCCGCGCGCCGCCATAATGATTAATTCATCCCCATCGAGGCCTTATTCGACCCCTCCAAAGGTCAGCAAGTTTCAAAAGGAACCGCAAGGCGATTGAAAAGTGAGTCCGAAATAAGCCAATTTGGAATCTTTTCGTAATAAAAACATAGCGATGTGCTACATATTTTTCAATGTTTTATCGCTAAATGCTACTTATTTTGGCGTAAGTGGTCATTTATCCCCAAATTAGTCTGTTTTATCCAATACTTACGACTAACCCCCTACGCAACTTCCCCATAGAAGGTTCGTTTTTTGCGAAACTAAAATAATGGTACCCCCCCCCCACATTAAAACAAACTACTGGAAGTGTCATTTATTTCCGACCCCCCTTTGCCGGAGTTTTGTGACAGCCCCATGTAGTTCGCAGCCCATAATCCTCTGAGAACCGTGTCCCAGAATTCGCTTGCGAAATGGGATGCGGTTTCCGCTTGTGGCCCCGTTGGGAAACCACATCCCACTCCGATCGCAAATTCTGGATCGCACTTTCCGCCAAGACCCTCAACCGGAAACGGCATCCCATTTCTCGGCCGAAAACTGGGATGCGGTTTCCACAGAGCCCCTCAACGGGAAACCGCATCCCATTCCAAAGGCAAATTCCGGGACGCAGCTTCCGCAACCCCACCCATCCGGAAATCCCATCCCACTCCGCACACATCCGGGCATAGAACAATCAGCTTACTAGGCCTTCCATCAATAAAGGGGCGCCCTCGTGTCATGAAAAAAAGCCTCGAGAACTTCGAGGCTTTCACATTTGTATTGTTTTGCACGAAGGACCGCGAACGGCGAAGCTACTCTCCCAGCACGGCCTTTTTGGCGGCTGTAGCCATGTTATCCAGATCTTCCTTGGTGGGGTGATCCCTTGCGGCAACCCAGTTGTCGAGAAGCATCTTAGCGCGGGCGTTGTCGGGATCTTGCTCGAGCATGGCCTCGTAGCGCTGCTTGACCGCAGGGCCCATCTTGCCCTGGCACATCGCCCAGCCCGCAAGCTCGGCATCATTGGCCAAATTGGAGGTCACGCGATCGATAATCTGCTGGTAATAGCTCTGATCGGCGCCAAAGCCGCAGGTGCCAAACAGGAACACGCGCTTGCCGTGCAAGGCGGAGAGCAACGCCGCGACCGAAGGCGTGCACGCGCCCTTGTCGCACCAAAAACCGACGAGCACCATGTCGGCCGCGCAGGCGCCCTGCGCCTCGAGCGCAACCTGATCTGCATCCGCATCGTCGCTCAACGCCGCGGCATGGACAAACTCAACGCCCGCAGCCTGCAGAGCGCGCTTAATCGCGCCCGAAACCATCCTGGTATTACCGCTCTTGCTGTTAACCACCATAGAGCATGTCATAGTCACGTTGCCTCGTTTCCCCCGAAACTCGAGCCATTAATGCAATTTATTAGATGAATATCTTAGTACTAACGACGCAGATGTAAACCACCGTCTGTCGATTGGCGACGCGGGCGACATCTTTGGACAGATTTCGAACAGCATGTACTTCGGATTGAAACCGCCGCAGAACGTTTCACGAATGGCCGAAAAACTGTTTCACAAAACGCCGTCAAAATGTTTCATAAAATATCGTTAATTTGTTTCACGAAATACCGTCAAATTGTGTCATGGTTTTTCGTCAAAATGTTTTACGCGCTGGTAAGATGCTATAAAACAAGATGTTTCTTTGAATGGCGGGAAGTACGATGACTACGTATATGAGTAGATGTATCGATCGCTCAATCGAACGCGATCTTGGCATTTTTGGTGCCGTGCTCATTCAGGGACCGAAGTGGTGCGGAAAGACGACTACGGCCCAGCGATTCGCTGAATCATCGCTGTCTCTCTCCGACCCTGCCGGAGACTTTGCCGCACTGCAGCTTGCCAGGATCGATCCAGCCCAAGCAATAGTCGGGGCAACGCCGAGACTCATCGATGAGTGGCAGGAAGAGCCAAAACTGTGGGACGCGATACGTTTCGAATGCGATCGTCGGACCGGTGAGCCAGGGCAGTTTTTGCTTACGGGGTCAGCAACACCAAACGACGCCGACCAACCGATGCACAGCGGCATCGGGCGCATATCACGCTTGCGCATGGAAACAATGACTCTGGCCGAACTCGGGGTTTCCTCAGGGGCGGTCTCGCTCGAATCGCTGCTTAACGGATGCCCCATCAAAGCGGCACTTGGATCCATCAACGGCATCGCCGATATTGCCGATTTGCTATGTCGTGGTGGTTGGCCTCAGGCGGTTGGCAAGACGACTGCCGATGCAATGCGTATATCCGCTGCCTACATCGACGGTGTCTGCGAATCGGATGTTTCGAGGGTTGACGGCGTGAAGCGTGACCCGGAGAAAGTCAGAGCTCTTCTGTCTTCGCTTGCACGCAACGAATCCACTCTTGCCGGCGAAAAGTCTCTTGAGAAAGACCTCGGCGGTGATGTATCGAGAAGTACGCTGCGGCGCTATACGGATGCCTTGCGCAGAATACACATCATCGATGATATCCCGGCTTGGCATCCGGCGCTCAGGTCTCCGGTAAAGCTGCGGCAAAGTGCGAAAAGGCACCTCGCCGATCCTTCGCTTGCCGTCGCACTGCTCGGAGCAAATCCGGAGTCATTGGCATCCGACCCGAAGACGCTGGGACTGCTCTTCGAATCCCTCGTCCTGCACGACCTTAAGGTCTATGCAGCCGCAAATGACTCATCGGTGTCCCACTACCATGACGCCGACGATCTCGAGGTCGATGCCGTTATACACAGGCGCGATGGAACTTGGATTGCCGTGGAAGTAAAACTCGGAAGTCCGCAGATCCCCGAGGCATCTGCAAACCTGCTTCGACTCGAGCGCAAACTTGTCGAGCGTGGCGAGAGACCACCCGCGGCCAAGCTCATCATCATCGGGTTCGGCATGCCGGCCCATACAACGCCCGAGGGCATTATCGTTGCCCCCGTTGACACACTCGCGCCCTAGCGCTGCGTTACATGCCCCACGGGCTTGCTCACTGGGCGAATTGGCTGCGGTAGAGCTCGGCGTAGAAGCCGCCTGCCGCTAGCAGCTCGTCATGCGTGCCGCGCTCGATAATCTGGCCGTCACGCATCACCAGAATGCAGTCGGCGTTGCGGATCGTCGACAGGCGGTGCGCAACCACAAAGCTCGTGCGACCGGCCATGAGCTCGTCGAATGCCGCCTGCACCTGCAGCTCGGTGCGGGTATCGATGCTCGAGGTCGCCTCGTCCAGCAGCAGAATCGCCGGGTCGGTGAGCATGACGCGCGCGATGCACAGCAGCTGTTTTTGACCTTGGCTAAACGTGCCGCCGTCCTCGCCAATCACCGTATCGTAGCCGCCTGGCAGCTGCACGATAAACTTGTGCGCGTGCGCGCGCTTGGCCGCCTCGATAACCTGCTCGCGCGTGGCATCTGGGCAACCGTAAGCGATGTTTTCCGCCACCGTGCCCCCGAACAGCCAAGTGTCCTGCAGCACCATGCCAAAGGCGCGGCGCAGGCTCGCGCGCGTGTAGTCACGCGAGGAGCGACCATCGACCGCGATGCGCCCAGCATCGATATCATAAAAACGCAGCAGCAGATTGATGAGCGTCGTCTTGCCACAGCCCGTGGGACCGACGAGGGCAAAGCGCGTACCGGGTTTGGCCTCGATGCAGATATCCTGCAGCAGCTTGCGGTCGGGCACATAGCTAAAGTCCACGTGTTCAAAGGTCACCTCGCCCTGCGGGGCGGCAAGCTCCACGGCATCCACAGCGTCGGGCTCCTGCTCGCGCGCATCGAGCAACGCGAACATGCGGCGCGCCGAGGCGTACGCGGTCTGGATCTGCGTGATGACGTTCGTGACCTCGTTGAACGGCTTGGTGTACTGGTTGGCATAGGACAAAAAGATCTGCACGCCACCCACCGTGAGCGCCGCCGGCGCGCCCGTGATCACGCCCACGCAGCCGATCACAGCGACCACGGCATAGATGATGTTATTGATAAAGCGCGTGCCGGGGTTGGAGAGCGAACCCATAAACTGCGCGCGCTCACCCGCGGTGTAGAGCTCAGCATTGAGGGCATCGAAGCGCTGCTGAGCGTGCGCGCCGTAGGCAAAGGCGTCGACAAGCTTCTGCTCGCCCACGTATTCCTCGATATGGCCGCCAAGTTGGCCCTGAATGCGCTGCTGTGCCGTAAAGCTCTTGTTGGAAAGCTTGGCGATGGCGCCGGCTGCAAAAATGGAAAGCGGCGTGACGAGCACCACCACAAGCGTCATGGTCAGGTTGATGGAGAGCATAAACGCGAGCGTGCCCACGATGGTAATAACGCCGGTGAAGAGCTGCGTGAAGCCCTGCAGCAGACCGTCGCCCACCTGATCGACGTCGTTGACCACGCGGCTCATAAGGTCGCCGTGGGCATGGCTGTCGATAAAGCTGAGCGGCATGCGGCTGAGCTTGTCGCTCGCCTCCACACGCATGTCGCGCACCGTCTCGTAGGACAGGCGGTTGACGCAATAGCCCTGCAGCCACTGGAAGGCCGCGGCACCTACGACGACAATCGCGAGCTTGGTAACGAGCGGCAGCAGAGCATCGAAATCCACCTGGCTCGCGGCAACAATCAGGTCGATGCCCTCGCCAATGAGAATAGGTGTGTAGAGCTGCAAAATAACGGAGATGGCGGCACTCACAAACGACGCCGCAAACGAGACGCGGTGCGGGCGAACATAACCCATCAGGCGGCGGGTCACCGTGCCCACGGGATAGCGCTCAGGGTCGCCGGGCTGGCGTGGGCCGTCCCCCAGGTCGTTGAGGTTATCGTTGCCAGACACGTTGGCGGTCATCGTGGCGACCGAGCCGGAAGAAGTGTACGGATTCATTTAGCAGCCCTCCTTTGCGCAAGTGGATGCCAGGGCGCACGCGGCGCCTGGGGTGGACGTGGACGTCGCGCTCCCCCGCTGACCCTCGAGCTCCTCACGACGAAGCTGCGACTGGCAAATCTCGCGATAGAGCCGGCAGGTCGCGTACAGCTCATCGTGCGCGCCCAGGCCCGCGACCGAACCGTGGTCGAGCACGCAGATCATGTCGGCATCGCGCACGGTCGAGACGCGCTGGCTCACGATCACCGTGGTCAGTGGGAGCCCGCCCGCGGCGGCACCGCGCACGCTGCGCTCGCGGATGGCATGGCGAAGCGCCGCGTCGGTCTTAAAGTCGAGCGCCGAGGCGGAGTCATCCATGATTAGGACCTGTGGAGAGCCCACCAGGGCACGTGCGATGGTCAGGCGCTGGCGCTGGCCACCGCTAAAGTTCTTGCCGCCCGCCTCGACCGGGGCATCGAGCCCCTGCGGCTTGTTGCGCACGAACTCGCTCGCCTGCGCCATGTCGAGCGCCGCCCAGAGCTCCTCGTCGGTTGCCGCCTCGTCGCGCCAGGTTAGGTTGCTGCGAATGGTGCCGCTCACCAGCGACGCTCGCTGCGGAACGGTCGCGACCACGTGGCGCAGCTGATCGAGCGGCCAGGTGCGCACGTCGGCGCCCATCACGCTCACGCTGCCGGTGCCCGCATCGTACAGGCGCGGGATGAGCGAGACGAGCGTGGACTTACCACTGCCCGTACCGCCAATAATGCCGAGCGTCTTGCCCAGCGGGAGCTCCAGGGTCACATCGTTGACGGCGTTGGCAGCGCCCGCGCCAAAAGAGAAGCTCGCATGGCTCAAGCTCAGCGCAGGAACTGGAGCGACATTGCCCGGCTTGAGCAGCGCGACCGGCTGGTTGCCCCCGTCGGTGATGCTCGGCTCGCAATTGAGCACCTCGTTGATACGCGACGCGCTGGCGCTCGCCTTGGTAAAGACCACGACCAGGTTGGCGACATACACGATGGAGGTCAGGGTCTGCGTCATGTAGTTCACAAACGCCATGACCTGACCCTGCGTTAGCTCGCCCACGTTGACCTGGATGCCGCCCACCCACAGGATGGCGCACACGCCCAGGTTCATCACAAGAAACGTGACGGGGTTGAGAATCGACGAGAGCTTACCCACCGCGATGGCAGTATTGGCCTGGTCATCGGCGGCCTGGGCAAAGCGCTCGCGCTCGTGGTCCTCGCGCACGAAGGCGCGAACCACGCGAGCGCCCGAAAGCCCCTCGCGGCAAATGAGCGCGATGCGGTCGAGCTTTGCCTGCAGCTGCTTGTAGTACGGAATGCAGCGCGCCATGACAAACCAAAACACCAGGCCGATGGCGGGCGTGCAAATCAAAAAGATCATGCCGAGCTTAAGGTCGATGACAAGGGCCGCGCACATGGAGCCCACCGCCAAGAAGGGCCAGCGGATGAGCATGCGCACGCCCAACGCCACGGCAAGCTGCACCTGGTTGACGTCGTTGGTGATGCGGGTGATAAGCGACGGCGTGCCAAAGCGGTCGAGTTCGGCATAGCTCAGTTTGTTGATGTGCTCGTAGAGCGCGCCGCGAATGTCGGTGCCCATGCCCTGCGAGGTCAGCGCCGCCATCTTTTGGCAGACGAGCGTAAACGAGATGCCGATCACAGCCATGGCGCCAAGTACCATGCCGTAGTGGATAACGGCGTTGACATCGTGTGCGCCAATACCCTTATCGATCATCTGGGCAATCACCAGCGGCGTAAGCAGGTCAAAGATCACTTCGATCAGCTTGCACGCAGGGCCAATCACCATATATCGGCGAAACTTACCACCAAAACGCCTGAGCAGCTCAATCATAAAAAGGCGCTCCCTATCATCATTCACACTCAATTCGAATCATGATAGTACGGTGAGCCCAAAAATTGCGTAAGCAGCTCGTCATTTCTAATGGGATTCGGTTTCCAGAGAAGCGGAGAGGCGCGCATGCCCGGCAAGTTACGGGTCGATCACTTGGTATACTTACATTAGTGCTACCAAGTTGAGCCGCCGACCCTTGAAATGAGGTGCCGAGATGAACGACATTCTCGCAAGAAGAGCAAGACGAGCAACTGTGGGCATCGCCCTTTCCGCGGCGCTTGTCGCGGGAATCGCCCCCCCCCGTAACGGCGATCGCGGCAGAAACCAGTTCCCCCACCGGTGCAGTTGCCTTGCAGACGGAAGACGCGGCCGCCGCAAAAGAAAAAGCGTATGCAGCCATGCAGGAAGCGCTCAAAAACCTCGAGGCCGCAAAAGACGCCGCAAGTCCCGAGAAAATTGCGGTAATCGATGATGACATTGCCGCTTTTCAAGAGATCTACGACATGGTGGTGACGGAAGCCGCCAAATGGAGGAAACCCCTTCCCGCCATGCAAGCGAACGTCGATGCAGCCCAAGCCAAATACGATGAGGCCCACAACCGGACAAGCGGCCTTCAGGCAGAATTAAATAAGGCAATCGACGACGGAGCTTCTAACGAAACTATTAAGCAGTTGCGAAGTGAGATCATGTCGGCAGAAAGGCGAGAAAAATCTTGTGAAGATGATCTTCACCGCTGCCAACGCCGGCTCGAAAGCCAGGAAAACGGGTTCAGTATTTCGAAAGTGAGGCAGAGGAAGCCCACATCGATGAGGACGTAGCCAAGCGAGATGCGCTCCTCGACGATTTGGAAAAGGCGCAAGCGGCCTATGACGACGCCTGCAAGGCATACGAAGAGGCGAAAGCCGCGGCAGACAAGGTCACCTCGCCCGAGATAACGAAACCCGCCGAGACGACAAAACCCTCCAGCTCAGCGCAGCCGGCCGAAACGGCACAGCCCGCCAGCTCGCCCGCGACCGGCAAATACGCTCCATCGAGCTCCACCAAGCAAGCGAACACAAGCAGCGGCAAGCAAGCAGATACGACCGCCGGCAAGCTCGCAAACACGGGCGACACAGCACCGAGCGCAATCGCACTCGTAGCAGTCGCCGCCGCAGGCCTCGGAATAACCGCCACAGCCACACGCCGCATCAGGAACTCAAAATAGCCGCCAGCGGTTATTGTCTTCGCCAATCCACAAGCCCAGAGACAAAAAGAGGCCTGTTTCCCCACCTAGGGAAACGGGCCTCTTTAACTACAAAAATTCAAGCAACAGCACCGCCGCCTCTTGAACCACGTAGCCATCAATGCCCAAACAACGCCAACGAGCAGCAAAAGACACGGGATTAAATTATTCAGATAAATGTGACCCTTCAGGTGGTTTTGGTCGGCTACCCGCGAGTGCCGGCAGGGCGCTTGGTAGTCGAGCGATCCCGCAGGCAAAGCCGAGGACCAGCGAGACACCAAGCGCCCTGCCGGCACTCGCGGGTAGCCGCGGCACCAAAAAGCGCCTGCGCACTCGATGGATTCGGATGCCCGACAGAGGCTCCTTATGGCTGCTTCCTTCCGGACCTGACCAGATTCGGAACATGTCGTCATCCGAACCCATCGAACGCGCTAGGCGCTCGGTATATCTTACCTGCTCCCGTCCAGCAGGGCAAGTGGGGCGAACCCATCGGATGGATTCGCCCCACTCGTGCACATCGCTAGCGGCGCTTGCGGTACAGGACCGCGCCACCCGCGACGGCCAGCGCGCCGATGCCGGCCATGGCGCCGAGCGCCTCAACCGGCAAGCTGCGGTCGCCGGTGTCGGGCATGCCGCCCTTGGAGCCGTCGCCGCTAGCGCCGCTGCCGGAGCCGTTATCTGAACCGCCGTCCGAGCCACCGCCCGGCGTGCCGGGGTTCTCGGGGGTCCCGGGATTCTCGGCGTAGCTGTTGGTGAAGATTGGCGGCATGTTGGCGTCGCCCTCGTAGGAGACCTTCGCCGACAGATAGCCCGTCTTGGTGCCGTCTGCCGCCTCGTCGCTCACCGTGACGACGACCTTGTGCACCGCCTTGTCGTAGGTCACGTGCGCCTGGCCGTCGTCGACCTCGCTCACCGTGAAGGTGCAGGTGCCGGCCCGCTTGAAGGTCAGCGCATCGAACGCGACGCTGCCGTCGGCGGCATTCTTGGCGGTCGACATGACCTTGCCGTCCCGGCCCTTGAGCTCAAAGCTAAACTGGCCCGCCTTGAGCTCGGCGCCCTTGAGCACCTTGGCGGCGCCCAGCTTGAGGGTGACGGGTGCGGCCTGGTAGCCGTTGGTGAAGGTCACCGAGGTGTCGTTCGCGGCATTGCCCTCGGCATCCATGAGCTCGTGTTTGACGGCGAGCGTGCCGTTGCCGGCATCGGTGACCGTCGTGCGCACGCGGTACGTCGCCCTGTCATATGTCACGCCGCCCGCCGTGCCGGCGACCTCGCGCAGCTCGTAGCTGTGCGCGCCGGGCGCGGTGTAGGTAACGGGGCTGAGCGTGACCGTGCCGTCGGCGGCGTTCTTGCCCGTCGCCGCGACGCTCTCGCTGCCGTCGGCGACAAGCTCGACCAGCTGGAACTCGAACTCGCCCTCGGCCAGGTCACGGCCCTTGAGCTTCTTGCTCACCTTGATCTGGTCGGTGACGGAGCTCGGCGTCGGGTTCACGCCGTAGGTGTTGGTGAACTCGAACGCGCCCCTGCCCTCGGGCGTGCCCTCTGCGGGCAGGACCGTCGCGACAAGCGTGCCCGCGGCGGTGTCCTCGACCACCCTGACCATGAAGGTCCTGGTTGCCGTCGGGTCATTGACCACGCCGTCGACCGAACCGGACTCGCTCACCCGGTAGGCAAACGTCTTGGTGCGCAGGCCGTCGCCGTCGATCTCGACGCCATCGAGGTCGCTCGGCTGCCTGAACGTGACGTGGCCCAGCTCGACGTTGCCGGCGGCGTCGTTGGTCGCCTCGGTCACCGTCTTGCCGGAGGCGTCGACCGGTGCGGGCGCGCCGTCCAGCGGCTCGATCTTAAAGGTGTACCTGCCCGCGATGTCGGCCTGCGTGAGGCCGAGTCCGGCCTGGCGGAGCGCCAGCGTCTTGGTGCCCGCGATGTCGACCGTCGCCTCGCCGGCGCTATAGCCGTTCACAAACGACAGCGTGCCGTCGGATCCCTCGGGATAGACCACGACCACATCCAGCCCGCCCTTGCCGTTATCGGTCACCTTGACCGTGATATCGAAGCTCGACACGGCCGCCGTCACGCCCGCGGGCAGCCGGTCCGTGCCGTCCTCGGAAACGGTATAGGGAATGACCCAGGAGCCATCGGCGGCCTTGGTGGCGGTACCGTCCGCCACCATCTGCTTAAGCGAGTCGGTGGTGTAGGCGATGGGCGAGAACGCGAGCCCCGCGGCCTCGCCGTCGCCGGAGGCCTGGTTGGCCGCGGTCGCGACCACGTCGCCCTGGGCATCGCGGACGGAGAACGAGAACTCGCCCGCCGCCGCGGCGCGGCCCGCCAGCGTCTTGGTGGCGTTGATAACCGCGCCGCCCTCGCCGCCGAGCGTTCCGGTGGCCTCGTAGGAGTTCTGGAACGCGACCGTCACGGGCGCGGGCGTCGCCATGGCGTCATCTGCCGTGGAGACCTCGCTGCGGGCGACCTCGACGCCGTCCTTGGCAACCGTGGTCGTGACCATGAGCTTGCCCGTCGCGGTATCGTAGGCGGGCGCGATGGTCACCGTGCGCGGCACGGTGTCGTTGGTGTAGCCCTCGCCGCCGAGCTTGGTCTCGGTGACGGTGAAGCTGTAGGTCTTGCCCGCGTCGGCGTCGGTGAACTTCACATCGCTGCCCGAAGCAGCGCCGATGAGGTCGACCAGGTCGGCCTTCCCATCGTCAGCCGCGGCCACGGCGTAGGCGTCCTTGTCGGTCTTGAGGCCGAGCTTGGCGGCCGTCTCGGCGTCCGCGGTCACGGTGAAGGCGAACTGCCCCGCCTCCATGGCGCGGCCGGAAAGCGTCTTGGACAGGCGCACTCCCGCGCGGGCCGAGTAGTCGAGCTCGGTCGTGTAGGTGTTGACGAAGTCGCCGCCGCTCACCTCCGCGATCGCGGGCGTCGTGGCCGTGAGGTTGCCGGAGCCGTCGTCGGTCACGGTCACCGTCATCGTAGCGACGTGGTCGTCGTAGGCCACGCCGGCGATGGCGGAGCCGTCATCGGGCCTGACCTCGCGCACCGTGTAGGTGAAGGTCTTGGCGCGCACGCGCTTGCCGCCGACCTCGGCAAACTCGGCGTCCTTGATGTCGTCGAGCATGTAGCGGATGGGGCCGAAGCCGAAGGCGACCCTATCGCCCGCCTTGGTGCCGGCGGCGGCCGTCACACTGACGGTCTTGGAGCCGTCGGCAGAGCCATCGGGCATGGGAGCGCCGCCCTCGCCCGTGAGCGCGAACTGAAAGCTATCGCCCTCCGCCCAGTCGCGGCCCTCGAGCGTCTTGGTGAAGAGTCCCGCGGTGGAGACGTCCCTGCCCTCGGTGGCCGTTCCGTACGTGTTGGTGAACGCTGCAGTCGCGCCTGCCTCGGTCACGGTGCCCTCGGCCCCCTCGGCCGTGGTCGCGTAGCCCTCGGCGGCATCCTCGGTCACGGTATAGTGCGCGCCCACGGGTAGGCCGGAGATGATCTTCTCCCCGCCATCCTTAAGCGTGAAGTTCGCCTTGCCGTCCGCGAACGTCACGGCGTGCTCGCCCTTGCCGAAGGTGCCGGAGACGGGCTCGCCGTCCCCGTCGGCCAGCGCGACCGTGAAGCCGAACTCGCGCTGGCTGTCGCCGCCGACGACCGTCTTCTTGACGGTGAGGCTGCCCTCGCGGGACACGCTGTTGTGGGTCGTGTTGGTCTGGGATTCGTTCTCCCCCACCTTGACCGTGGCGGTGTTGGAGATGTCGTCGACCACGGCGGCTTCGGCGGAGACCTTCACGTCAAAGCTGAGCGTGCCCGTGGCGCCCGCAGCCTGCTCGCCGAGCGACCAGGTAAGGGTGCGCGTCGCGGCGTCGTAGGCGGCACCGTCGGCAGAACCCTCAACATAGTTAACGCCCTTGGGCAGGACATCGGTCACCGTCACGTCGGCCGCCTGCGCGGCGCCCCTGTCGTCGACGCTGTTATTGGCCCAGCCGATGGTATAGGTGAGGATATCGCCCACGCCCACCGGCTTGCCATCCACATCGACCTTGGCGCCCGAGACGTCCGCCTTGGTGACGGTCTTGGTGTTGTCGTGCGGCGTGAAGGTGTTGGTGAAGGTCTTCTTGCCCCGCTCGTTGGAGATCTCGGCCTTAAGGCCGGAACCGGTCTGAGTCACCGTGACGTCGAAGGTGTAGGCGTGCGCATCGTCCTCGATCAGGACATCGCCGCTTGCCTTCTCGGTCACGGTCGCGTGGTAGGCACCCGGATTGGCGAAGCTGAGCTCGCCGAAGGAAACCTTGCCGTCCTTGTCGTTCTTCGCCTCGATCGGGTAGCCCTCGAGCACATTGCCCGCGCCGTCGGCGAGGGAGAGCTCAAAGACGAACTCCCCCTCCTGGAGGCCGGGCTTGCGGCCGCCCGCGAGCACCTTGGTGAGCTCGGGGACGGACGCCGTGGCGGGGGCGGGGTCGAAGGTGTTGGTGAAGGCGGCGGAGGAGACCTGGTCTGCCGCGATGGAGCCCTCGGCCTTGGAGCCCTCGGCTCCGTTCACCGCAGCCTTGTAGCCAGCGGCGGCGCGCTCGGTCACCGTGTAGGCAGTTCCCGCGGGCAGCCCCGTGATCCTCGCCGTCTGGCCATCTTTGAGCTTGAGGGTCGCCTTGCCGTCCTCGAACGTCGCGTCACCGTAGGTGCCGGACACTTTGCGGCCCGCGGCATCGGTGGCCTCAACCGCAAACTTAAATGTCTTGTCCGCGTCGACCGCCAGGCCCTCGCGCGCCACGACGGTCTTGGAGACATCGAGCCCGCCCGTCTTCACAGTGTTGGTCACGGTGAAGCCGCGCTCGGCGTCGCCGGAGACCTTGGAGCTGTAGCCCTCGACGGGGTCCTCGGCCACGGCGTAGTCGATCACGGCGCCGGACTTGGAGTACTTGGCCAGGCCCTCGAAGGAGCCCTTCCAGTTATTGGACTTTGACAGCTCGATCGACTCGCCGGTGGCCTTCCCGTCGGCGAGCAGGCGCACGGTGGCCTTCTCGGCCGCCGGGCCGACCCACTTCTTCTCGACGGGCACCGAGACCTTGGCCGTGGAGGCGTTGGTCACGGTGAAGCCGCGCTCGGCGTCGCCGGAGACCTTGGAGCTGTAGCCCTCGACGGGGTCCTCGGCCACGGCGTAGTCGATCACGGCGCCGAAAGCATCACGCTGCGGCAGGTTGGAGAAGACGCCCTCCCAGTCGTCAGACTCGCTCAGGGTGATCGAATCGATGACGGTATCGCCGTTCTTGAGATTTACTTTTACCTTATCAGGATGGGGAATCCTGGGGTTCTCCCAGACCTTTTCGATGGGAATGTTGATGTTCTCGGACTTGCCGATGACAACACCGCCGTTGGCGCCGATGCCGCCTCCCAACGGCGCCGTATTGCCAGAGATCGTCAGCGACGTCTGGCCGCCGCCGAGGTTATACACATCCTCGCTCATCACAGATTTAAGCGCGACGTTCGGCGTGGCGTCGGTAAAGGACAGGGGCTCGCCGTTGTCACCATCGGGCGAGAATCGCGGGATTTTGGGGTTTGTTGCCGCAGTGGTGCCCTCGGGGTTAAACAGTCCACCGTCTCTGTACCAGCTGACCTTTCCGCCGCCCGGAGCGCGGTTGGCCAAGATCAGTTTGTATTTGGCGTCTTTGGCGCCGGTGAAGACGAAGTCGTCTCCCGCCTCGTCAGCCGTGTTCCTGGCGATCAGGCCGCCGTCCTGGACGTAGACCTTGGCATCTCCGGTAGGGCAGAACCACATGCCGCCGCCCTGTTTATCCGCATGGTTATCAACAACGCAAGCGTTTTCGATATGGAGCGTACTATAGCCAAGATACTCGTTGCCTTCGCTATACACGCCGCCGCCCATGCTCCAAGCAGTATTACCCTCGATCTTGCCCGCGCTGAGCGTAACGTCATTCGAATAGGTATAGACACCTCCACCGGCGGAAGCGGAGTTGCCAGATATGGACCCGCCCTGCATGATGAAAGCAGTATTCCCCTTTTCGCTATTCTGACAGCCCGGGTCGACCACACACACTCCGCCGCCTTTGCCTTTGCCAGACGCAACGTTGTTCTCAATCTTTCCACCCGTCATGGTGAACTCGGCATTGCCCTCAATATGAACTGCTCCGGAAGGATCGTAGGCCGCCTCCAGCCTACTGCTCCTGTTGCCGGAAATCTGACCACCAGTCATCGTGAACTTGGCTCTTTGGTTTTCGCCCTTACCCTGACCGTACGCAAGCACCGCACTGCCTCGATAACCGTTGTTGCCCTCGATGCGGCCTCCGCTCATGTCAAAGCGAGCGTTGCCCCACAAAATGATGCCAGAAGATGTAAGCCAATAGCAATTGGTGGCCCCGGTAACGACTCCGTTGTTACGGATAACGCCACCCCTCATAACTACATGAGCGCCGCTGGACGCGCGAACGGCACCGCAATACGAATGGCGCAGCTCGCACTGCTCGATAACGCCGCCCGTCATGGTAAGCGAGGCATTTTCTCCCGACACGTCGACGGTGCCCGTGCTATCCCCGCTCGTGGTACCGTCGTACACAACGGCCTCGTCAGAGAGCACAACTGCTCCCCTGCTAGAAATAATGGCGCCCTTGTTGTAGCGACCCCTCAGGGACGCTTTCCCCGACAACTCGAGGGATGCCCTCTCGGCAACATTGACCAGTACGGAGACGCCGCTATTCTTTGTTGCCAAGATGGCATAGGGCTCATCCGACGTGATCTTAATCATCTTCCCGGCAGGAATCGTGAGCGTGGAGCCGAGCTTCACGTGCTTTTTCAGGGTGATGACGGTTTCCTTGCCATCGGGGGCCTCGTTGACCAGCTCCTGAAGGGTCTTGGTGCTGTCATCGCTCACGGTACCGCCGACGCCGTCATCGATGTGCTCGCGCGTGTAGACGATATCGACGCCAGAGGACGGGAGGTTCTCCGAGCCGGTGATGTCGTCCATGCTGTTTTCGATTGTGATCTTCTGAACCGTGCTGTCGTCAAACATACCCAAGGGTATTTTGGTGAGGCCGCGCCCGATCGTCACATCCCTCACGCCACCTACGCCCGAGAAGGCTGCCCTGCCAACGGAAGTCACGGAATCCGGAATGGAAAGCTGCTCCGGCAACGTGCCGTAATAGAAGGCGTAGTCGCCAATTGTCTCAAGTGTCCTGGGAAGCTGGACGGCGACGTTGCTCTGGATAAAGGCCCAGTCACCGATACTCTTCAGGTTGTCGCAAAGCCCCACGATCTTAACCGGCGTATAGCAAAACGCATAGCCCGGAATGCTCTGAAGCGAGGACAGGTCCACGGACGCCCGCAGATTTTTGCACTCGCGAAAAGCCCCGCTGCCCATCTTTGTTACCTTGCTTAGATTGGGCACACTCACCAGGCTGGCACACCCCTGGAAAGCAGAGGATCCGATGCTCGTCAATGTGCCCGGGAAATCAATTCCGGTTAAACTCGAGCAATTCCGAAACGCCCAATCCCCGATGGACTCGATTTCGCTCAGCGCGGTGACGGACGTGAGAGAGGTGCATCCGTCAAACATGTGCGAGGGGATCTTGGTAACCGAAGCGGGCAACGACACGCTTGTCAGAGACGTGCAGTCTTCGAACACGCCCGTTATGGTGTCGGAGAAGGCGACATCTTTTGGAAACTCGATGCTTGTGAGGGCCGTAGCCCCCTCGAAGGCGCCCGAGCCCGAAATCATTTTGAGGGTGGAGGGGAGATTGATCTCCGAAAGGCTGCTGCAGCCATTGACCATCATGTTGGCGCTAATCTCCTCGACGCCCTCATCAAAATAGAGCTTTTCGAGCGAGCCAGCGTTTTGCAGCGAGCAACCGAAGTTCTTGATGGAGCCAGGGATATGGAGCTCCTTGACCTTTACGAACTTCCGGAAATACCATCCGCGCACGTTTTCGAGCGTGTCGGGAAGCGTCAGCTGCTCAACATTCTCGGCCACGATACCAGACGAGAAATAAAGTTTGGTGACTTTGTAGGTCTGGCCACCATGCTCGATGGAGCTGGGCACACTCACCACGGTCACACTGTCGTCGGCAACAATACATGTGATTTCCGCCGTGCCCTTATCCGTGGTCTCGCACGAATAGGTCACGCCGTCCTGGGTGATCTCAAACTCCTCCGCAGTATACGCAGCCCGCGATTCCGTGGCCGCATATGCGACACCGGCCGTCGCGCCAACGGATAAACATCCGAAGCCGAGAACCAGCGCAAGACAGAGAGCGACGACTCTCTGCCCCCCCGCCGAAAACTTTCCTCTCCAATTCCCTTCTCCCCCTCCGGTGTCGCCCTCTCTTCCCAAGAGCGATCTATTGATTAGGACAGTTTAAAGACAACATTATGCCCAAAGAGGCCCATCATGGAGATAATCCACGTCTTCGCCCGAAATGGTAATTAATTGGCAGGATTAATTGGCGAACAACTGAACGAAAGGCAATCTACTAATGGCACATAAATGGCGGCGTCAACACCTGAAGTGCATAGTCTCCGATCCCCAGACAACACCATCGAGCGCCGCAAGGCGCAGGATTGATTTGTTCAGATTCACATGCCTTTACGGGTGATTTTCTAGCCCCGTCCCAAAATGACTACTTTTCTAGATTCGGCCGAGGTCGTAGGCTCGCGCGGCAGACTCGCCGGCGCAGATGAGGTTGGTTGCGGCTTCTTGCGGATCGAGTGCCCGCTCCAGGTCCATGGGCTTGCGACAGATCGGAAGCACCAAGTCGACGCCCTGCCCATACACCGCATCCAGGCTGTCGGCACGACCGCCCACGACGGCGACCACCGGTTTGCCATATCGCTTCGCACGACAAGCCACACCCACCGGCGCCTTGCCGGCGGCGGACTGCTCATCCATATTGCCCTCGCCCGTTATGACGAGGTCGACATCGCGCACGCGCTCGTCAAACCCCACGAGGTCGAGCACCGTCTCCACGCCCGAGCGCAACTCGGCACCGAGTGCCAACAGCGCTGCTCCCAGACCACCGGCGGCACCGGCGCCGGGCACACCGAGCACCGAGCCAAATGTCCGTGCACCCTCGGATGTGCGCAACAGCCCCTGGGCTCGAGCTCCGGCAATCGCAGCGTCGAGCAAGCGACCGTAGCCGACCATCCAGCTGTCGCACCTGTTCAGCGCCTCGGCATCATCCGCCGGCAGACCCTTCTGTCCGCCGAACACCGCAAGCGCGCCGCGACGCCCTACGAGCGGATTCTCGACATCCGAAAGCACAACGATACGAGCGTCATCCAAAGCCTGCAGCGCTGGCGCCAAATCGATACTCGTCACGTGTTCAAGGCCCGCAAGACCGGGGGCGATATTGCAGCCCTGATCATCGACCACATGCGCGCCCAGCGCCTGCAGCATGCCGGCGCCACCGTCGTTGGTGGCACTGCCGCCCAGACCAATATAGAGTGTCTTTGCGCCCGTGCGAACCGCGCGAAGCATGAGCTCGCCCACGCCATAGGTTGTGGCCGCCAACGCCGCCGATTCCGTGCAAGGCGAGTACCCAATGCCGGCCGCCTCGGCCATCTCGATGACCGCGGACTTGCGCTCGGCATCAACCAGCATTCGGGCAGACACGCGGTCGCCCAAGGGACCTGCCACCTCGCAAGTCACAATCTCACCGCCGCACGCGGCAACGGCATCGAGCGTTCCCTCGCCGCCATCTGCCAGCGGCAATGCGGCCACCTGGACATCGGACCACACACGGCGCACGCCTTCGGCAACCGCCGCCTCCGCCTGCGCGCTCGAAACACTGCCCTTAAAGGAGTCAATCGTCAGCAGCACGCGGCGGGGCCGGCGGCACGCAGGACCAAAGTCAACCGCCGTGTCAGCATCCTCACCGGCACCTGCAAGCGCTGCGGTATGAGCGGCATGCGCCTCAAGATCGGCCCCACAACCGCAGCTAGCACCATCGGTACCACGCAGCCCACTAAAATAGCCGCTCAAAACCTCACGACACTCATCCGCCAGGATCCCAGCCGTCACGTTAAACCGATGATTCAGGCGCGAGTCGGCATTCAAATCGTATAGGGATCCCAACGCGCCCGCCTTGGCGTCGCTCGCGCCATACACGCAGCGCCCCACGCGCGCGTTAACCATAAGCCCTGCGCACATGCAGCAAGGCTCGAGCGTTACGTAGACCGTGCAATCGGAAAGGCGCCAACGACCGAGTGACCGAGCAGCGGCACACACGGCCGCAAACTCGGCATGAGCCGAAGGATCCTGATCGAGCTCGCGGCGATTGTGCGCCCTTGCGACGATCTCGCCGTCGCGCACCACTACGGCTCCGATGGGTACCTCGCCCACCGCAGCAGCGGCGCGCGCCTCGGCCAGTGCCTCGCGCATGAACTTCTCGTCGATTTCGGTGATCGTCATCGTTCGCCTTCCCTGTTGCAAATTCAAAACGATGCTATCATTACGACTCACGGAGAGATGGCAGAGCGGTTGAATGCGGCGGTCTTGAAAACCGTTGAGCGCGAGAGCGTTCCGGGGGTTCGAATCCCCCTCTCTCCGCCACTTTTAGTGATGCACCGGCGTCATGGTCCGCTCAAACAGCGCATCGACCACGTCGGCCATCTCGGGTCGACGCTCAAGATCGTGGCCCGATTCCCACCATATCGTGAAAAGTCGAATAATACCGCCGGCGACAAACTCAGACGTCGTCTCGAGTGACACGGGGGCCAGGGCATCCTCGGCGAGCACGTTCATCACACGCTCGCGGATGGAGCGGGCAATGCGGTCGCAAATAACGTTGGTCAGCATGCCCGACATGCTGCTTGCCAAAATGTTATCCATGAGCTGCTCGTGCGCCAGAATCAAATCCATGGCATCGTCCAAAATCGCGTGCCGAAGCGCGCGCACGTCCTCGGCAGACACTGCGCCGGCCTCATCGGGCTGTTTTTGCGGCAAGCCCGACATAAGCTCATCGATATAAAAGGCAAAGTAATCGTTCTTGTCGCGAAAGTGCTTGTAGAACGTCGTACGGCGAATCATGGCGCGGTCGCACAGCATGGCAACCGTCAGGTCCTCAAAACGATGCTCCTCGAGAAGTTCGGTGAAGGCATCGAACAGGGCGCGGTAGGTTTTCTTAATGCGAAGGTCCACTGGTATCGCCATCCTCAGGGCAAAGACAACACTCGACAATCTGTCGCATATCTTACACCTGTACCTCGCGCGTTTTACCCCGGTGCCGACCCCGCCGAAAACATAACGCTTACCGGAAAGTTCGGCACGGCAAAACGTTGCGGGTATACTAGTAGCGTTATACCAACGGCAGCTGGCGCATGCCGCCGCGGCCATTCGAAACGGAGACATCATGATTACCGTCATCATCGGCATCGTTGTTGTCATTGTGATTGTCTGCGCCATCGCCGGCATCTACAACAACATGGTCACCAAGCGTAACCGCATCGATAACGCCTGGCAGAACATCGATACGCAGCTGCAGCGCCGCAACGACCTGATCCCCAACCTGGTCGAGACCGTCAAGGGCTACGCCAAGCACGAGCAAGAGACGCTCTCCGCCGTGATCAGCGCGCGTAACACCGCCGTCAAGGCCACCACGCCCGAGGCCAAGATGGAAGCCGACAACGTGCTGACCGGTGCGCTGCGCCAGCTCTTCGCCGTGGCCGAGGCCTACCCCGATCTGAAGGCAAACACCAACTTTACGCAGCTGCAGGCATCGCTCGAGGATACCGAGAACAAGATTAGCTATGCACGCCAGAGCTACAACGACTGCGTGCTCAGCTACAACAACGCCATCCAGACGTTCCCGGCTGTCATCTTTGCCGGCATCTTCCAGTTTAAGGAGCGCCAGGGCTTCGAGGCCGCCGAAGCAGCCCGCCAGGCCCCGACCGTCAAGTTCTAGTAGTTTGGCAGCGCATCCTTAATCGGCCAAATGTATAAACCGCCCCATCGAACGCATACTTCGACGGGGCGGTTTCCTTTTTCGCGAAGGTCCCCCTCTAAGCGCCGTGCATTTTTGGGAGTATTCAACATAACCAAGAGCATCGGGTGCCACGACATAGGCCAAAGACCGCGAATATCCCTGCAAATCACCCGCTGTCAGCCCATAACCCCGCCCATCATTCGTAGAAAACATCGAGAAATCCCGATTTTTTGCCCGAGGTCGGTATGCAGGGGCCTTCGATTGCAGAATACTCGCAAAAATGCACGTCGCCATCACCCCCACATGGCGCGAACCAAAATCAAAACCACCCCTAAAAGGGGTGGTTTGCTCTTAGGG
>NZ_QSQO01000007.1:0-102053 GCF_003436775.1 Collinsella sp. TF11-5AC | reverse complement strand
TGCAGACCTTTCGTCATGGCCTCCTACCTTTCTTTCGGGCCTTTCGGCCGAATGTATCAGCGCCCCTCCATATGAGACGCTGCTTGCTGACAGCTCTAGTTATATCCAAAAATCAGCCGCAATTCCACCTCGCCCCCGAACGGTCAACAAAGTGCGATGAACGGTATATCGCATGTGATTCCCCCATGATGTACTTCGGCGTTCTAAAGTAACTTTTCTAAGGTAAACGCTCTTTTTTCTCAAAAATCATTCGCAATTACAACTCCAATCTTTCGATTAGGAATTGCATATCTAAAACGGTTTTATGTATATAAATGACGCTTGTTCGTGTTTCTGTCTGTATTCGATGATATTCAGCTACCTATCATTCTTATTCACATATACTCACCAGTTGAGTGAGGATATAGACCGTTTTTTCACAACGTGACGGGCGTCAGCTCTATGGCTTGTCAGCGTAAGAAGTAGGTAAAGATACCGTTCACGCGATACGTCCGTGCCATAGGTCGACTAAATTGAGACAATAGTGAATAGTGTTAGGCAACCGTCCCCTGCGGGGACTGAACGGACAGATGCATATGCCGAGCAAAATCGAAAAAAAGCAAGCCGCCGCAAAGCTGCGCAAGCCGCCGCGCGACTTCTCGTACACGCAGAACCGAGAGCTCAGCTGGCTGCGCTTTGACAACCGTGTGCTTGACGAAGCCTTCGACGAGACCGTTCCGCTGTTCGAGCGTCTAAAGTTCGTGTCGATTTTCGAGTCCAACCTCGACGAGTTTCTCATGGTGCGCGTGGGCGGCCTGTCCGATCTGGCAGAGCTCAAAAAACAGCCTGTCGACAACAAGAGCAATATGACCGCCTCCGAACAGGTCGATGCCGTCATGGCCGAAATGCCCGGGCTCCTTACCCGATGGGAGTCCATCTTTAAGAGCATCGAGGGCAAGCTCGACGCCCTGGGCGTTCACCGCGCGCGTGCCGATTCGCTTACGCCCGAGGAGCGCACCTTTGTAACCCGCTACTTCCAGGCCTACGTGTCGCCGGTCATCTCACCGCTGGTGATTGACCCGCGCCACCCCTTCCCCAACCTGCGCAACGGCGCACTCTACCTGGCCTGCGGCCTGGACGGCGTCACCGACGAGGAAAGTCTGCTGGGCCTCATCGAGATTCCCGCCTCGATGAACCGCGTGGTCGAGATCCCCTCGCCCGCCGGCACCTACTCCTACATTCTGCTCGAGGACGTCATCCTCGCCTGCCTGGACAGCTGCTTTGGCTCCTATAAGCCGCTCGACCGCGCGCTCATCCGCGTCACCCGCAACGCCGACATCGACCCGGACGGCGAGGGCGTCGAGGAGGAAGAGGATTACCGTCAGCACATGAAGCGCATCCTCAAGAAACGCTTGCGCCTGCAGCCGGTGGTGCTCGCGGTCTCGGGGTCGCTCGAGAAGGCGACGCTCAAGACCATCCGCAAGGCGCTCGAGCTTTCGCGCCGCTCTGTCTTTACCTGCGATATCCCGCTCGACCTAGGCTACGTCTTTGGCATTGAGGGCAAGATTCCCGAGCACCTGCGCAACGAGCTGCTCTTTACGCCGTTTAAGCCGCAGCCCAACCCCACCATCGACATGGCCCGTTCCATCCGCGAGCAGGTGCTGCAGCACGACAAGCTGCTCTTTTACCCTTACGAGGCCATGAATCCGTTCTTGGACCTGGTGCACGAGGCCGCCTACGACCCCGATTGCATCTCGCTGCGCATCACGCTCTACCGCGTGGCCAAGCAGAGCCGCCTGTGCGAGTCGCTGATCGATGCCGCCGAGAACGGCAAAGAGGTCACGGTGCTCATGGAGCTCCGCGCGCGCTTTGACGAGCAGAACAACATCGAGTGGGCCGAGCGCCTGGAAGAGGCCGGCTGCACCGTCATCTACGGCTCCGAGGGCTTTAAGTGCCACTCCAAGATCTGCCAGCTCACCTATCGCGAGGGCATGGCGCTAACGCGCTTGACGCTGCTGGGCACCGGCAACTTTAACGAGAAGACGGCCAAACTCTACAGCGACTTTATGCTCATGACCGCTCACCCCGGCATCGGCGAGGACGCCAACCTGTTCTTCCGCAACCTGTCGCTGGGCAACCTGCGCGGCGATTACCGCTTCCTGGGTGTGGCGCCCGTCGGACTGAAACCGCTCATCATGCGCGGGCTTGACCGCGAGATCCAGCGCGCCCTCGCCGGCGAGCCCGCCCGCGTGTTCTTTAAACTCAACTCGCTCACCGACCGCGAGGTCATCGACAAGATCGCCGAGGCATCGTGCGCAGGAGTCCGCGTGGACATGATCATCCGCGGCATCTCGTGCCTCAAGCCGGGCGTTCCTGGCAAGACCGAGAACGTGCATGTCCGTTCTATCGTCGGACGCTTTTTGGAGCATGCGCGCGTTTACGCCTTTGGCGTGGACTCGGACATGATCTATCTGAGCTCGGCCGACATGATGACACGCAACACCGAGCACCGCGTGGAGATCGCCTTCCCCGTGCTCGACCCCACCTGCCGCGCCCTGGTGCACGAGTACATGAGCATGCAGCTGCGCGACAACGTGAAGGCCCGCAGCCTCACGAGCGACGGCACCTGGGTCCCCGTGGAGCGCGCAGAGGGTGAGAAACCCTTCAACTCGCAGGAAGCCCTGCTGGAGCGTGCCTACCGCAACGCCGAGGCCGCGCCCGAGCCCGTCATTGAGGCAAAGCCCGCCCCTGCTCCTAAGCCGCAGCCGGCCACACCCGAGGTTCAGAAGGTCCAGGCGACCGTCATTGAGCCCGAGCCCGCACCTGCACCTCAGCCCGAGCCGCAGGCAGCTAAGCCCGCACCCGAGACGAGCGCCCGTCGCGATAAGCCCGCCGGCAAGACCAAGGCCATTGAGCGCCATCGCCCCGGCCGCGTGCGCATGGGCTTGGGCCTGATCGGCCTGGGTCTTAAGACGCTCATTACCGGTAAGACGAAATAGTCGTTTGTAGAAGCAGTTTGTAGAAGCGCCCCGCATTTGAGGAAAGCCTCGGATGCGGGGCGCTTTTCCCTGATACCATGGTTGCGGACAACAACGCGAATGACGGGCAGGAATATGAAGCTCACCATAGAATCGATGACGTATGGCGCCGATAGTCTGGCGCACGCCGACAACGGCAAGGCCGTATTTGTGCAGGGCGCCGTGGCGGGCGATACCGTCGAGGCCGAAATCGTGCAGGACGGCAAGTCGTTCATGCGCGCCCGCACCACCGAGGTTCTGGAGCCAAGCCCCGATCGAATTCAGCCTCCCTGCCCCTTCGTGGGCGTCTGCGGTGGCTGCTCGTGGGGCAATCTCTCGCGCACCGCTCAGCTTGCCGCCAAGGAGCAAAACCTGCGCTCCACGCTCGAGCGCATCGGCAAGTTCACCCCTGAGCAAGTCGACGAGCTGGTGCAGCCCATCCGCCACACCAAGGACGATTGGGGCTACCGCAATAAAATTGAGCTCGAACCGACCGTTGTAAACGGCCGCGTGCGTCTTGGCATGCACGGCGTCGATCCCAGCAAGATTGTGACCGTCGATTCGTGCCCGTTGTTCGACAAACGCTTCCCCAAGGCACTCAAATCGGTTGTCGGCGCGCTCAATTATCTGAGCGGCAGCCACGACCTGGGCTTGGAGCGCGTGGGCATTCGCGCCTCGCGTCGCACCAAGGCACTCGAGGTGGCGCTCTGGACGCCTACGGGCTCTTTCCCGCGCTCACAGGTCTCGCGCGTGCTGGCAGACGCCGCGCACCCCACAAGTGTCGTGCGCGTGATGAGCAAGGGCGAAAAGAAGGCCCGCCGTGTCTCCAAGGTCGAAATGCTCGCCGGAGAGGGCTCATGGACCGAGAATATCGCCGAGGGTCAGATGCGCTTGTCTGCCCCGTCGTTTTTCCAGGTCAACACCAAGGGTGCCGAGATTTTGATCGAGCTTGTCATGGAGGCGCTCGACCCGCAGGAAGACGAACTTGCCGTGGACCTGTATTGCGGAGCTGGAACCTTCACCCTGCCGCTCGCCCGCCGCTGCGACTTTGTTGCCGCCGTCGAGGCTTACGGCCCGGCCGTGCGCGACCTGCGCCGTAACCTGGAGATCAACAAACTCGATAACGTCGACGTCATCGGCGGCGACGCGGTGCGCGAGTTCCCCGATCAGGACGCCGATGTCCTGGTGGTCGACCCGCCGCGTGCAGGCCTCGCCCCCGAGGCGATCGACCTTATCGCCAGCACGAGTGCTCGCGATGTCGCCTACGTGAGCTGTGACCCGGCCACCCTGGCACGCGATCTCAAACGCTTTGTCGAAGAAGGCACCTTCTCCCCCGTAAAGATCACGCCAGTTGACCTGTTCCCGCAAACCTTCCACTGCGAAACCGTCGTCCACCTTAGGCGCAACTAGCCACTTAATCATTGCTCAGAAAAATCATTGGGAAATCGAGCGTGGCAAGCGGAGGTCTTCGGGGTATAAGACGGCTAATTGTATGCCGCCTTACGAAAGGAACTCTCATGCCCAGCGTTGCCGTTCTCGCCGCCGATGGCTTTGAAACGATTGAATGCCTGACCATGGTCGACGTCATGCGTCGCGGCGGCGTGCGCGCCACGCTCGTCTCGATCATGCCCACGCGCGAGGTCGTGAGCTCGCTGCAGATTCCCGTGACTTGCGATACCCTCTTTGACGAGATCAACTTTGACGAGTACGACTGCGTCGTGCTGCCCGGCGGCCTGCCCGGTGCCACCAACCTGCGCGCCGACCAGCGCGTCTGCGACGTAGTCTGCGATTTCGCCGCGACCAAGCACGTTGCCGCCATCTGCGCCGCCCCGTTTATCCTGGGCGAGCTTGGTTTACTCGAGGGGCGCCGCGCCACATGCTTCCCTGGCTTTGAGAAGAGCTTCCCCGAGGGAGCTTATACCGGCGAGAAGGTCACGCAAGACGGCAATATTATCACTGCCAGCGGCATGGCGCAGTCACTCCCCTTTGCCTTGGAGCTGCTGCGCACGCTCGCCGGTGACAAGGCCGTCGAGAAGGTCGCCGAGGGCATCCAACTATGATCTTGGCTTCGCAATCGCCGCGCCGCATTGAGCTGATGCATGAGGCAGGCTACAACATTCGCGTGATTCCCGCAGATATCGATGAAACGCCCTTTGATGGCGAAGCTCCGCTTACGCTCGTCGAGCGTTTGGCGCGTGCCAAAGCCGCTGCCGTCGCCGCCGAGCATGCCGAGCCCAATGAGCTGACCGTCGCGGCCGATACCATCGTCACCTTCGATGGCAAGATTTTGGGTAAACCGGCAAACGAGGACGAGGCGCGCACCATGCTCCGCGAGCTTTCGGGCCGCACGCACCAGGTTGCGACCGGCGTCTGCATCGTTAAAGCCGGCGACGCTACAGCTCCGCATGCCGCCGAGAGTCTGTCGTTTGTCGATGTGACCGACGTGACGTTCTATGAGCTTACCGAAGAGCAGATCGAGCACTATGTCGCCTCCGGCGAACCCATGGACAAGGCTGGGGCCTACGGCATCCAGGGCACAGGCGGCCGCATGCTCGTGCATGACATTTCGGGCGACTTCTACAACGTGGTGGGCTTGCCCATCGCTCGCGTCGCAAGCGCGATTCAAAAACTCTCGTAATTGCATCTGGCGCTGGGTATCCCCCAGCGCCTACAATTTTGCCGTACCGTACGGATCCCGACCGGGCATAAGGCCCGGCGGAAAACCGATAGGAGAAAATATGGACACGCTGCTCGAAGCCATCGATGTTTGCAATGTCGATGGCTTTTGCTATGGCAACTATACGGACGAGGAGGCCGGCACCGGTTGCACCGTAATCGTGGCACCCGAGGGCGCCACCGGCGGCGTTGACGTTCGCGGCGGTGCCCCGGCATCGCGCGAAACCGACCTGCTGCGACCCGAGAACACTGTCGACAAGGTCCACGCCGTCTGCCTTTCGGGTGGATCGGCCTTTGGCCTCGAGGCTGCAAGCGGCGTCGCTCGCGAGCTTGAGAGCCGCGGCATCGGCCTTCCCGTCGGCCCCACGCAGGTGCCTATCGTGTGCTCCAGCTGTATCTTCGATCTCGCCTTTGGTAACCCCACCGTTCGCCCCGACATTGAGGCCGGCATCGCCGCCGTGCGCGAAGCACTCGACAACACCCCCACCACGCTCGAGCAGGGCAATGTAGGTGCCGGCACAGGTGCCACCGTCGGAAAGCTCATGGGCCCCGCCACCTGCATGAAGGCCGGCCTTGGCGCTGCCGCCGTGGCGCTCGGTCCCGTTAAGGTAGGCGCCGTGGTTTCGGTCAACGCCTGCGGCAACGTGGTCGACCCCTTCACCGGAGAGTGGGTCGCCGGCATGCGCGCCGCCGCCGATAGCGACCAGATCGTCGACATGGAACTCGCGGCCTTTGCCGCCGCCGGATCCATGCAGATGCCGCTCGACCGCACCAACACCACCATCAGCTGCATCGTCACCAACGTGGAACTCACTAAGGCACAAGCCACCAAGGTCTCCCAGATGGCCGCAGACGCCTACGCACACGCCATCCGTCCCACGCACACCACCAACGACGGCGACACCATCTACACCCTTGCCAGCGGCAAGTTGGGTGCCCAGGCTAGCGCCGCCGCACCCCTAGACCTACTGGGCATGCTCGCCGTAAGGGCCCTGGAAACCGCCATCGTAAACGGAGCCAAAACCGCCAAAACCTCCCACGGCATCCCCGGCGCCGCAAAGTAAACTAGCTCGTCCGGTTGCCCGGTGGGGTTTGGTTATGTTTGCTGCTCTACAGTCCTGGCTCGCACGAAGAGCACATTAAGTGCTCTTCGGCTCGTGCGGAACTCGCGACAAACATAACCAAATCCCACCGGGCAACCTACCAACCAGATTCTTTTCAGCCCAGGCCCCTGTGTACCGCGCGTCGAAGATCTTCAAATTCAAATAACCTGACAATCGATTCTTATAGCAGAGGCCCCTTGGCCTTTAGTTTGATACAAGTTCCGCACGAGCCGGAAAGCACTTAATGTGCTTTCCGTGCGAGCAGGACTGTTCGCAGTAGCAAACTAAAGGCCAAGGGGCCCAGTCAACCTATCAGCAGCGATTACTCAGCAGCTAGTTGAATTTGAAGATCTTTGAGGCAAGACGGTATAGGCCGAGTGTGGTTTTGTCTCCGGCACGACCGCGGAGGTTAGTGAAGAAGCCGACCACGCCGTAGCGAGCACGACGATACATGCGCTCATCGTAGGCCTTCAGGTCCGCCCACAGCGTCTTCAGGCGCTCGTCGGCGCAATCCTCGTCGGAAAGCTTGGTGAGCACCGAGCAGATCGCCATCATCATAGTGAAATAACCCATCATGTACGAACGCAGACGCGACGACTCGACATCGCTGTACAGGTGGTACGACTCCATCATGATGCGCGTAACACGGAACTGCTGGTCCAGACGCTTGACCATCGTGGCCTCGTTGACACTCTGGCCCTCGCGACCGATAAAGTAGCGATAGAGGTCGATGTCGGCGTAGTACATGGTCTTGCAACGCGGCAGCGGCACGTAGGCGTAGATGTTGTCCACATAGAACGTGTGCGGCGGCATGGGAAGGTTGGACTCGCGCAGCACGTCCGTGCGATAGCACAGGCTATGCATGAGCAGATTCTGGTCCAGGCGGAAATGGCCGATCTGGTCCCAGGTAAAGATCTTTTTTCGAGGCAGGGCAAACTTGTAACCAATGGCCGTATGCGTACCCTCGTAAACCTTCTCGTACACGTAGTTCGAGATAAACAGGTCAACGCGCTGGTCGCGCTCTTCAAAGCCGCGCAGAATCGACAGCATGGTCGAAAGGGCAGCGCCGTCAAGCCAGTCGTCCGAGTCGACAACCTTGTAGTAGGTGCCCTGCGCCTCGCGCAGACCCGAAAGGACGGCAATACCGTGGCCGCCATTCTCCTGGTGCACCGCGCGGATGATTCCAGGATAACGGGCCTCCCACTCGTCGGCCTTGGCGGCCGTCTCATCCTTGGAGCCGTCGTCCACCACGATAATCTCGATATCGGTGGCATAATTGCTCCCCTCCAAGATGGAGGTGATGCAATGGTCCATGTCCTTAGCGGCGTTATACGAGGGAATACCGAATGTTATGACTTTATGCATGGCAGGCGATAATCTCATCCGAAAGATCGAGGGCGGAATTGGTCACGGCATCCATATCGTAGTAACGATACTCGGCCAGACGACCCACCGGGTGGAAGTTTGTCAGGTTCTGGACGCGCTCAAGATAGCGCTCATAGAGCTCACGGTTCTCGGGCTCAAGAATGGCGTAGTACGGCGTCTCGCCCGAGCCGGGCGTATAGGCCTTGGAGTACTCCTTCATGATGGTGGTCTTGCCGGGCAGGACCTGACCAGTCATGTTCTTGAACTCGGTGATACGCGTGTAATCCTCGCTCGTGGTGTAATTGACGGTGCCCACAGGCTGGAACTGGTCCATATCGAGCGTCTCGAACTTCATATCGAGCGTACGGTACGGCAGAGCGCCCAGGTCGAGGTTGAACAGCTCATCGAGCGGACCGGTATAAACGATCTCGCCGCCATAGACCTTACCGTCGATCTTGACGGTGGTCTCGTCGATCTCGAAGAGGTCGCGGGCGTCCACGTCGCAGAACACATCAATCAGATCGTGGTCGAGCATATGCTCGAACAGCGCGGTATAGCCGTCCTGCGGCATGCCCTGGAAGGGAGCCTGCGGGAAGTAGCGGTCATCGTCGCCCACAAAGACGGGAACACGGCCGGTGATCGAGGGATCGATCTGGTCGGGCGTCTGGCCCCACTGCTTCATGGTGTAATGCAAAAAGACGTTCTCGTAGACGTAATCAGCGACCTCGGCCAAGTCGGGATCGTTCTTCTTACGCAGCTCCATAATGGGCACCTTGACATCCTTGCCAAAGGTCTCCACGAGCTTCTGATACAGCTCCTCGCCGCGCTCGTCACCAAAGGCGAGCTTGAGACTCGCGTGGTTGAAGGGCACGGGCATAAGGGTGCCGTTGATGTTGGCGAGCACCTTGTGCTGATAATCCGTCCACTTGGTAAAGCGCGACAGGAAATTGTGCACGCGCTCGTTAAAGGTGTGATAGATATGCGGACCGTACTCGTGGATCAGGATTCCGGCCTCGTCAGTGCAGTCATAGGCATTGCCCGCAATGTGGCTACGGCGCTCCAAAACGGCAACACGATAGCCGATGGTCTCGGCAAGACGGCGGGCGCAAACGGCACCGGCATATCCAGCACCGACGACAATCATGTCGTACGCGCCGGCGTTAAAGCCTTCAGGCAGGCCTGAGGTAATCTGCATCGATACTCCTTGTCAAAAGCCACGGGCTCGTTAGCTGGGCTTTTCTCGAACATTCTTCGAGACATATTTATCAGAGCGATTATAGCGCTAATGCGTCCTATAATAAGCTTGCCACACAAGGAAAGCTCAAGCACCGCGGCGTACAAATTTGAAAGGTAAACCCGCTAGCAGCGGGTTTATTCGTGAACAGCCGGGTGCCTGGAGCTTAGTGAAACGCTTGTAAGGAGTAACATGAGCGATTTCCTTAACCGTATGAAGTCTGCCGCCAAGGCCGACCTTAAGACGATCGTCCTGCCCGAGGGCGAGGATCCGCGCACCATCGTCGCGGCCACCAAGATCATCGAGGAGGGCCTGGCAAAGATCGTCATCCTGGGCAACCCCGACGAGATCAACGTTCCCGGCGCCACCGTCATCGATCCGCGCAATGCCGAGAAGCACGAGGAGTACGCGCAGAAGTTTGCCGAGCTCCGCGCCAAGAAGGGCGTCACCATCGAGCAGGCTCGCGCCCAGGTGATGGACGCCACCTACTTTGGCACCATGATGGTCAAGATGGGTGACGCCGACGGCCTGGTCTCCGGCGCCTGCCACTCCACCGCCGACACCCTGCGCCCCGCGCTGCAGATCCTTAAGACCGCCCCGGGTACCAAGCTGGTCTCGGCCTTCTTCGTGATGTGCACCGACACCCCGCAGTTCGGCACCGACGGTACGCTGATCTTCGCCGACTGCGGCCTCAACATCAACCCGTCCTCCGACGAGCTCTCCGAGATCGCCATCGCCTCCGCTCACTCCTGGTCCACCTTTATGGGCAGCGTCGAGCCGCACGTGGCCATGCTCTCCTACTCCACCATGGGCTCCGCCGGCGGCGAGGTCGCCAAGAAGGTCCAGGAGGCCGTTAAGTTCTGCAAGGAGAAGGCTCCCGAGCTCGCCATCGATGGCGACCTGCAGCTCGACGCCGCCATCGTTCCCACCGTCGCCCAGCTCAAGGCCCCCGGCTCCTCCGTTGCCGGCAAGGCCAACGTGCTTGTGTTCCCCGATCTCGAGGCCGGCAACATCGGCTACAAGCTGGTCCAGCGCTTCGCCGGCGCCGACGCTTACGGCCCCATCCTGCAGGGCATCGCCAAGCCGGTTAACGACCTTTCGCGCGGCTGCTCTGCCGACGACATCGTGGGTGTCGTAGCCATCACCGCCGTCCAGGCTCAGATGGCTGAATAGCTTACATATCCCCTCGGGACCCTGCAGGGCAAAGCTCTGAAAACGTCCTCGGACATGCAAAGAGGCTCCGCTGCGCGCTTCGCGCGGCGGAGCCTCTTTGCGTCCTGCGGAATGTTTTCAGAGCTTTGCCCTGCAGGGTCCCTGCCGTCACGCAGCAGTCAGGGAATCTGGAGTGGGCGGCGGCTTGGCTACGAGCTGGGGCTGAGGATCTGAACGAATGGGTGACGTTGCTGGGAGCGCAGGCGTTGCCGGCGATGATCACTTTGGAACTGGAATTTCCGCCTGCTAGTAAAAAGGCCTCCGGGCTGTTGCTCTGGAGGCCTTTTTGTCAATTACAGACGAATGCGTTAGTTGTTCTTGGTCAGGCGCTCGACGTCGTGGGCGATCATGTATTCCTCGTCGGTGGGGATGACCATGACCGTGACGGCGGAACCGGCGGCGCTGATGACCTGCGGACCGTTGCCCACGGCCTCGCGGTTCTTGTTGTTGTCGATGCGCACGCCCAGCCACTCGAAGCAGTCGCAGAAGGCCTTGCGGATCGACCAGTCATTCTCGCCGATGCCGGCGGTAAAGGTAATGGTGTCCACGCCCGCCATGGAAGCGATCATGGAGCCGGCCTGCTGCATGGCCTTGTAGGCGAACATATCGAAGGCGAGCAGGCAGCGCTCGTCGCCCTCGGAGGCGCGCGTACGGATGTCACGGGCGTCGTTGGAGATGCCCGAGATGGCAAGCAGACCAGACTGCTTGTTCATCATGTCATCGACTTCCTGGTAGCTGTAGCCGCCCTCGCGCTGCAGGTAGCACACGGTAGCCGGGTCAATGGAACCACAACGGGTGCCCATCATCAGGCCGTCGAGCGGCGTGAGGCCCATCGTGGTATCGCGGCATACACCGTCCTCGATGGCGGCAAGCGAGGCGCCGTTGCCCAAATGGCACGAGAGCAGGCGGTGGCAGCGCGAGCCCAGGATCTCCTTGGCCATCATCCACTCATAGCGGTGACTCGTGCCGTGGGCACCGTACTTGCGCACGTGGTACTTGTCGCACACGTCCTTGGGCAGCGCGTAGGTGTAGGCGACCTCGGGCATGGTCATGTGGAACGAGGTGTCGAAGACGGCCACGTTGGGCAGCTCCGGATACTTCTCACGGCAATATTCGATTGCCGCGGCCTCGCCGTAATTGTGCAGCGGGGCGAGCGGAGCAACCTCGAGGATCTTAGCCATGACCTCATCGTCGACGACCGCGGAATCATCGAAGTGCCAGCCACCCTGAACGATACGGTGGCCGATGCCATCGATCGTAAAGTCGGTCTTCTCGAGCTCCTCGAGCACGCGCGCAATGGCGCAGCGATGATCGGGAAAAGGAATCTCCTCGGTCTGCTTGGCACCACCGTTCTCGGAGTGGCCAAAGATGCCCATGTCCGAGCCGATACGCTCGCAGTTGCCCTTGGCGAAAACCTCGCGGGTATCGGTATCCAAAAGCTGATATTTAAGGCTCGAGCTGCCGGCGTTGACAACAAGTACGTTCATGAGACTCCTTTGCAGTGCGATACGGTCGGCGCAGACCCCTTAAGGCGGCCGCATGTTAATAAGAAGTTATCACAACTTGATAAATAGCTATCAGGCATATCGCTCAACGAGACAAAAGAGGGGCTGAACGGCGCTCGGTCGTCCAGCCCCTCCCCTCTTGCAATTACTTGCCGTTGACGATGCGCTCGACGTCGGAAGCGATCATGAACTCCTCGTCCGTGGGGATGACGAAAATCTTGACCTTGGAATCCTTGGCAGACAGGCACCAAGCGCCGTCACCACGCAGGGCGTTGCGGGCATGATCCATCTTGACGCCCATAAAGGCCAGGCGGTCGGCAACGCCGGCGCGGACGGCCGGAGCGTGCTCGCCGATGCCGGCGGTAAAGACCAGGGTGTCCATACCGCACATAGAAGTGGCCATCTCGGCAGCCTTGGCGGCAATCTTGTAGACGAACATATCGAAGGCGAGCTGAGCCTCGGGGTCGCCAGCGGCAGCGAGCTCCTCGACATTGCGGCAGTCGTTGGTCTTGCCACCGGTCACAGCCAAAAGGCCGGACTTCTTGTTCATCATCTCGTCAACCTCGTCGAAGGTGTAGCCGCCCTCGCGCTGCAGGTAGCACACGGTAGCCGGGTCGATGGAGCCACAGCGGGTGCCCATCATGACGCCGTCAAGCGGGGTGAGACCCATGGTGGTGTCCATGCACTTGCCGTCCTCGATGGCGCACAGGGAGGCACCGGAACCGATGTGGCACACGACGACCTTGCGGGCCCCGCCGTTGGTCATCTCGGCGACCTTCTTGGAGATGTAGCGGTAGCTGGTGCCGTGGGCGCCGTACTTACGAATGTGCAGCTTGTCGCAAACATCCTTGGGCAGAGCGTAAGTCTTGGCGACCTCGGGCATGTTGAAGTGGAAAGCGGTGTCATAGACCGTGACGTTGGGCAGGTCGGGATACTGCTCCAGGCAGTACTCGATAACGTTGGCCTCGGGGTTATTGTGCAGCGGGGCGAGCGGAGCAACCTCGCGGATCTTGGCGAGGACGTCCTCGTCGACGAGGGAGGAATCACCGAAGTACCAACCGCCCTGAACGATACGGTGGCCGATACCCTCGATCTTGACGCCGTTGGCCTCGAGGTCCTTCAGGACGACCTCGATGGCGACCTTGTGGTCGGGGAACTCGATGTTCTCGGTCACCTTCTTGGAGCCGTTGGCAGCGTGGGTGAAGGTACCGCCGGTAAAACAGACGCGCTCGCAGGAGCCCTTTGCGGACACCTTGTGGGACTTGGTATCGATGACCTGATACTTAAGGGTCGAAGATCCTGCGTTGACGACCAGAACGTTCATGTGTCTCCCTACTAACAGGCGGTGTGGCGCCGCCAGGTTACATACGCTTCAATAATAAACCCAAACGCCCTCGCGCTCGGGTTTATTGCGTTGATATATAAGTTATCGGTGCCCAAATACTCATGACCTTTGGCTTGTAAGACGAAATAGCGCGGGGATATACACAAGGGAAGAAATCCCGAGCGCGACAAGCAATACGACTCGAATGCCCGCAACGCTACTCAACACAGCGTTGAGCAGATAGAAAAGAACGGCACCCACCGCCACCATCTGGCTTTGAACCGAAATCAGTGAACAGCGCATCGAAGAATCGGCTGCCTTTTGAATAATTGAGTATTTAATTGGAGCAAATAACGAGTACGCAACCGTCTGCAGCACATAGAACACGGGCAGCAAATTAGCCGGAGTAAGGGGGATCAAAAACAAAGCTGTCAATACTAAGCGAACGATGCCGCAAATACGCGCAAAGCGGCCCTTGTCGACATGAGCAATCGCACAGGGCACAATAAGTCCCATGGAGGCCGAGGCAAGGAGCTGGACCGCAATGGTCACACCCGAAGCGACGGCATTCATTCCGCGACCCGCAAGCAGCAGTGAGAAAAAGTCTTCCAGGGCGACAAAAGCAAATGCCTGAGAACAGTCCATGATGAACGCTGAACGAAGAATGCCATTACCCGCAATAGCGGTACCGATCATCTTCGGGCTAATCCCATGTTCAGGTGTCGTCGCAGTGCCTCCTCTTCGCATTTCAGGAATGCAGACAACGACAACCAACGTCAACACCATTGCGATGATATCTGCCGAAAGACCAATGAGATATGCACCGACGGACGAAATGAAACCGCCCACGCAAGCGGAGATGGCATAAGAGGCATAGAAAACAAATCGCTCAACGACATTAAGTCTTACGAGCTGGTCCTGAGAGACGCTGTCAATGTAAATCGCTTCGATGGATCCGCTCACACACGCAACGGCAAAACCCTTGAGAGCGAACGCACCGATTAAAAGCAGGGGAGAACGGACGAGAAGCAGGGCGGCGTAGTATCCAAGCACTCCCACGACGCCAACGAGACCGCTTGTCTTTCGTCCAAACTTATCAGCAATATAGCCAGTGGGAACTTCAAGGATGAACTTGCTCACTTGATATGCAATCATCATGCTAGAAATCGATACCATCGAAAGTCCGACGAACTCAAGGTAGACAGTTAGAAAATACAAGATGGTGCTGAAGTTCGACAGAAAAACGAACGTCATATAAAGCAAAACCGTACGGTTTTTCATGCTCCACCCTCCAAGAGTCAGCAATCTAAATCGGAATCTTGGAAAAGCATGAGGGCAAAGCTGTCAGCCATGTGTTACAAGGCGTCAATAATCACTTGATGCCTCGAAGCCAATTAATCTCACGAAGCAAGATGACGCAATAGGTGCAGAAAAACCGTCTGGTGTCGATCAGTCCAGGCATTTTGTCGATAGCAAAAGTAGATGGGCAAGGCTACGTCACGCGAACCTTCAATGGAGCACTCGCTCACTTCCAATACATCTGATGCGAGAGAAGAGCCAGAAAAACTCAATATCAATCCCCCGGCTTGAAGAAACTCAGTCTGCGCCCTGTTTCCGTATTCAACATCACGGAAGCGAAAATTGACGAGCTGGGCTTCGGGACATTGATTGATTGCATTGAGACAGGGTGACAAATTAATGGGAACAGCGAGCCTGCCGCCCAGTAACTCGCGAATGGTCATGGCGCCCACAGATTGATGACCCGCTGGGCATGAAAGAACCTTGAGCTCCTTTTCACCCAAATATTTTGAAGAAAGGACGCTGTCCCGTGGTTCCTCGAATGAGATAGCCGCATCCGAAATGCCAAGCACAAGTGATTCAAAGCATGTAGCCGTTGGCTGATGCCACACATCAAGGTGAATCTGAGGGTGCGAGCGTTCAAACGAGTCATACCAGCTTTCGGCAAAAAGGCGCCCCCGTCCATGAAGGCAGGGGGCGTAAAGACGAAAGTGGCCATCGGGCGAAACGCCGCCGCCCCTCGATTGAACGTACTTTTTGAGATCGTCGACTTGTGCCAGGATCATACGTGCGCGACGCGCGAGCTCTCTGCCCGCCGGAGACAAAACAGCCTCCCCCGCCGATCGGTCGAGCAAAACAATCTGATACTCAGATTCCAACTTTTTGATTGCCGACGAAACGGCCTGCGGACTCACATGAACGGCGCGAGCTGCTTTGCGCACGCCGCCATAGTTCGCTACCGCTTGAAGGTATTCGAGTTGAGAAAGCTGCATAGAGTACTCCAAAGGCCGCCAAGTCGACGGGCTACGCGTCCTCAGATGAGGTTCTCGCCCAGGTTTTTGCCGCCGAGGACGTGCATATGGAAGTGCATGACGGTCTGGCCGGCGTTGACACCCTTGTTGGAAATGACGCGGAAACCGTCCTCCAGTCCCTTGGCCTTGGCGACCTCCTGGATGGCGTGAGCCATGGCGCCCATGGTCTCGGCTGGCACGTTGTCGGCGATGTCGCTGTAGTGCTTCTTGGGGATCACGAGCGTGTGGACCGGCGCCTGGGGGTTAAGGTCGTCGAACGCGATGACCTGGTCGTCCTCGTAGACGACGGTCGAGGGGATATCGTGGTTGGCAATTTTGCAGAAGATGCAATCACACATGGTTGTTCCTTTCTCACAGACCAAGGTAATTATATTTGGTCGGGATGGTTAGAACGAAAGGTTGTCGTCGGTGTTGGCGGCCTCGCCGTCGGCGAGTACGTCGTTGCCGTCGACGTCCTTAAGGAGCACCGAGACCTTCTGCTCGGCATCGGACAAGCGGGTGCGCAGGCTCTTGAGGAGCTCGACGCCGCGGGTGTAGCTCTCAAGCGACTCCTCGAGCTCCATATCGCCCGACTCCAAGCTGCGGATGATGAGCTCCAGCTCTTGCGAGGCCTGCTTGTACGTAAGCTGCTCGACCGGGGTCTTCTCTGCCATATCTGTTTCCTTTCCTAAGGGTCCATCACTGTGAAACGCGGCCTACTCGACCGCGTTGACGGTTGCCGACACGTTACCGTCCGCCATGCGCACGCGGATGGCGTCGCCCGGCTTAAAGGTCTGGGCACTTATAGCCACACCATCGTCGCTGTACGCGATGGAATAGCCGCGGGCAAGTACCTTAAGCGGCGACAGGGCATCGAGCGAAGCCGCTGCACGGCCCAGGTCGGACGCTGGTTTGCTGAGCATCGTGCGCCCTTGATGCTCTAGGCGGGAACTCGCAAGCGTGAGCGCATGGCGCTTACCATCGAGCCCCGAGGTGCTTGTAATCAGACGCTCGGGCAAGCGCTCAAAGTTGGAGCGGAATGTCCCGACCGAGCGTACTATGGCGCCCGACAGGCGATCGGCAGTCAGCGCAAGCTCCGATTCGCGACGCTCGACCATAAATGTGGGGTCGTTGAGGCACGGGCGACACGCAGCGGCATCGAGCGCATCACCCAAGCGAGCCGTATAGGTATCCCAGGCACGGCGACCGCGCTGATCGAGCATCTCCAGGTCGACCTGGGCCGACCCAATCATCGATGCCATCGCGGCACCCAGACGCTGATGGCGCGCCTCGAGCACATCGGCCAACTCCGTCATAGCCGGCGCCACCGATTCTGCCGCCGCCGTGGGCGTGGAGGCGCGTCGGTCGCTCACCATGTCGCAAATCGAGGTATCGGGCTCATGGCCAATGCCGGTCACCACGGGCACAGGACAAGCCGCCACCGCGCGGGCAAGCTCCTCGTCATTAAAGGTCATGAGGTCCTCAAAGGAGCCGCCGCCGCGCACCAGCAAAATACAGTCGGGCGCCGGCGTAATGGAAGCGGCGCGGCGCAAGCCATCAATGAGCTCGGCCGGCGCACCCTCGCCTTGAACCTTGGCGCCCACGCAGACAAGCTCGACGAGCGGGTTGCGACGGCGCAGCGTACGCTTGACGTCGTCGATTACCGCACCGGAAAGCGAGGTGACGACCGCCACGCGTGAGCAAAACACCGGGATGCGGCGTTTGCGGGACTCGTCCATCAGTCCCTCGCGGCGTAGCTTTTCGGCCAGTTGCGCCACTTGTTGACGCAGCAGACCCTCCCCCGCCAGCGAGAACGAGCGGGCAACGAAGCTCATGCGACCCGTAGGCTTGTAGAGATTGAAGCTGCCCTTAAAGCTTACCTGCATGCCGTCGCGCAAGTCGAAGGTGCGCTTAAGGTAGGCGCCCTTCCAGATGATGCAGTCGACGGCGGCCGAGTCGTCTTTAATCTGGAAGTAGCAGTGGCCGCTTCGGGCGTTGGGACCACGGAAACCCGTGACCTCGCCCAGGACACTCAGCTGCGGAATGGCATCGAGCGCACCGGCGGCGATCTCTACCGCCTGGCTCACGCTGAGCTCCTTACGCTCCTGCTCGTCCGAACCGTCGAACTCGGCGGAAACGGCATTGCCGGTTAGATTCCAGCCTGCCACGCAGCCTCCTTTCGTCATCGTGCACAAGGGCTCCGGCCCTGCGCAAATTCAAGTCCAACACATAGTACAGCGCCGCGAGGACACGAATCCCCGCGGCGCCTGCCTGTCCCATTTGTTATCGGTTGGAGTTTCTGTTGTAGCGAGCCATAAGATAGAGCAGCTGAATAATCGAGGTGAGCGCAGCGGCAACATAGGTAAGCGCGGCGGCCGTCAGCACCTTCTTGGCACCGTTGACCTGCTTGGAACTCATGCCCGACTGCTCGATATACGCCACGGCGCGGCGGCTGGCGTCAATCTCGACCGGCAGCGTAACGAGCTGGAACAGCACGCTAAACGAGAAGAAGATCAGCGCGAGGGTCGTGAGTCCCGCGATGTTCATAAACAGGCCCATGAGCAGCACGATGGTCCAAGTGTTCTGGGTAAAGTTGACGACCGGCACGAGGGCGGTGCGTACCTTCATCATGGCATAGCCGCTTTGACGCTGGGCGGCATGGCCCGCCTCGTGGCAGGCGACGGCAACGCTTGCGACCGAGCCGCCCGAACGGTTGGAATCCGACAGATACAGATTGTTGTCCTGCGGGTTGTAGTGGTCGGTAAGCTCACCAGCGACGCCCTTGATACCCACGGCATTGCAGCCGTTGGCGTCGAGCATGCGGCGAGCGACCGTGGCGCCCGTGTCGCCGTCCGAGCGAACCTTGGACCACGTCTTGTACGTCGAATTGATATAGCTCTGCGCGGCAAGGCCAAGCACCGTGCAGACAAGCACAACCAGCAGGTACAGCGGGTCGATACCAAAGCCGTATCCATAGTAATAGGGCATGCGAATTCCTCCAAATCGAGTTACACGTTGGAGGCATTCTACCCACTCAGCAGACTAGGCTTCCCTATAACAACTCAATCTTTCCGTCCTTCACGGTGAGTCCCATATTGCCGGAAAGCAGATCGTCCAGACGCGAGCCCACAAGCTCAAAACGCCAGCCTTCACGCAGGGGGCTCTGCTCGGGATGCTCAATGTAGTCGGCCAGGTCATCGCGCGAGGCAATAACCGAGGTCGCCACTCCCGAGCGTTCGGCAACCAGGCGGATGAGCGCATACATCAGGTCCGTCACGCTCTCCAGCTCCGGCGAGATCTGACGGTGCCCGCGCACCATGAGCGGCAGGCGATCGTACGGGCAGCTCGCGCCGCGCTTGATGGCCATGAGCGCGCCGTCCACATCGCGCTCCCCCAACTGGTCGGTACCGCGAATGCTACGGAACTCCTCAACGCGCACGGGATTGCGCTTAACGAGCGCAAGCAGCGTGTCGTCGGACATGACCCACTTGCGCGGGATGTTACGGCGCTCGGCGCGGTCCTCGCGCCAGGCGGCGAGCTCGCGCGCGATGCCCAACTGGTGACGGCTGCACGAATTGATGCGTTTGACCTTACGGAACGCCTCGTGGCGATCGGCGCGATAGTGCGACTCGTCAGCCAGCGGGCGCAGCTCGTCGAGCACCCAGTCCACGCGGCCCAGCTCGCGCAGGCGGCTCATCATCTCGGTATAGGCGACGATCAGGTACTTGACGTCATCGATCGCGTACTCGATCTGTTTGTCGGTCAGCGGGCGACGCGACCAGTCGGTCAGCGACTCGGTCTTGGGCAGCGAGACGCCGCAAAACGTCTGCACGAGCGCACCGTAGGAAATCTGCTGGCGTTCGCCCAAAAAGGCGGCGGCCACCTGCGTGTCAAAAATCGGACGCGGCAGCACGCCTACGGTATGAAGCATAACCTCCATATCCTGCGAGCAGGCGTGGAAGACTTTGGTCACGCTCTCGTCGGCCATAAGCTCGGCCAACGGCGACAGGTCGTCGATCACCAGAGGGTCGACCGCGACGCTCTCGGCAGGGGTGGCAATCTGAACCAAACACAGGCGCGGATGGAACGTGCGCTCGCGCAAAAACTCGGTATCGACGGCAATCGCGTCAAACTCACGGGCGCGCTGGCAAAAGTCGAGTAGAGCCTGATGTGTGGAAATGTACATATCAACCCATCGAATAAGGTTAGGCCCGAAAAACACGGGTAGGATATCGGCATTGCCTTACAACTATACTCGGTTAGTCACAGAACGGGAACGTAAGTATGCGCTGCCTTATCATCCACAACCCGGCATCGGGCCCCAGCTCAGATGAAATCTACGCATTCACGCACGCCCTCGCGCAGGGCGGCGACGAGGTCGCGATGCGTTTTATCGGCGATGGCATGGAACCCGAAGACGCCGTGGCAGACGTGCGCGAGTTTGATCGCGTGGTCGTTTCGGGCGGCGACGGCACCGTCTCCAACGTGCTCGATCAGATGCGCGGATGCGGTGTCCCCACGCTCGTCTTCCCCTCCGGTACGGCCTGCCTGTTCTTCAACAACATCGGCAATGCCCCTGAGGCGGCGGCACTTGCCAAGGCCTGCCGTGCCGGTCGCACGGTCAAAGTGGACATGGGCGAGCTCTTTTGGCTCGACGAGAACGGCAACGAAAGGCGCCACGGCTTTATCATCATCGCCGGCTCGGGCTTCGACGCCGAGATCATGATGAAGGCCGCCCCTACCAAAAACGACATCGGCGAGATCGCCTACTTCCTCTCCGCGCTCGCCACGCCCAACCCCACGGTGGCGCACTTTACCATCGAGCATGACGGCATTGTCGAGGAGCTCGATGGCATCTGCTGCATGGCCGGCAACACCTCGGTCATCCAAAACGACATCAACCTGTTCCCCAACTGCCGCATGAACGACGGCATGGTCGACATTGCGGTCATCGAACCCGTGCGCACCGTGCAGCTGCTGCCTACCGTGATCACCGCTGCGCTTGACCCCGCCGGCAAGGTACTCGGGCGCCCACAGTTCAAGATCATCCAGACCAAGGAAGCCAAGATCACCTGCACCCCGTCACTGGGCATGCAGTTCGATGGCGAGATTATCTCCAGCAATTCGGGCGTCTTTGGAGCCCGCGCGCTTCCGCAATGCCTCGACCTCATCGTCGACGAATTCTCCCCGCTCGGAAAATAGGAGGACCCTATGAACGACAATCCCCTGATCGGCTTTATTGTCATCGTCTTGGCCATGCTCGTCGGTTACGCCATCAACGTGATTCACCGCCGAAAGAAGTAAATCCACATTGGTATGATATTCATCCAGTTATCGACTCTCCCACTGTTTATGCATTCGTCAAACAGCGGGGGATTTTCATTTCGGGCATTCCCAGCTACTTTATTCGGCTACAGTAATTACAGGGCGTCTTTATTAAAGTAAAGCTGCAAACTGAGTACGATTAACCGTTCATCGCATATTTCATCACGCTTATCGAGTAAGTTTCTTTCATAGATGAATATTGTTTCCAGCTCGTTACGCTAATGAGGTGTCTTTATTGGCTGAAGCCCTCTGGCGACAGAGGGCTTTCGCACGCTGGGAGGGAAAATGAGGAAAACTCGCCCCGTCAACGCGCTCAAGAAGCTAGGCATAGGCCTCGCCTTTGGAGCTGCGACCATCATGTCCATGCCGACATCTGCGCTCGCCTGCACGCAGATGTACATGGGCAAAAACCTAACAGCCGACGGCAACACATATTATGGTCGCGCCGAGGACTTTGGCCCGCGCTACCTCAAGCACTTTGGCATTGAGCCGTCGCATGCCCCCGGGTATACCTACGGCTCAGACGAGTCCGACTTCTCATACAGGTCGACCAAGACTACATATCGTTATAGCTACGTGCGCGATCATCCTTCGCAGTGGCACGGGCGCTATGATGCCTACTCCGAGGCAGGCATCAACGAGAAGGGCGTGTCCTGCTCCGCAACGCTGACCACCAACATGAACGATAAAGCCGCCAAGGCAGACCCCCTGACCGACACTGGCATTGGCGAGTATAGCTACGGCAGCGTTATCTTAGGCGAAAGTGCCAAAGCACGTGAGGGTGTCGAGCTCCTCGGCAAGATCATCGACGAGCAGGGCGCCAACGGCAACGATCAGATTATCATCGCCGACAGCAACGAGACTTGGCTGTTTGCCGCACTTTCCGGCCACCAGTGGATCGCCATGAAGCTCGCCGATGACGTCGCCTCACTCAACCCCAACATCGGCGGACTCAATTACGATGTCAACCTTGATGACGCCGAGAACTGCCTCCACTCCGACGGCATCCAGACCATGCCCGAGAAAAATGGCTTCGCCGAGTACACCGACGGCAAGTTCGACGTTGCCAAGACCTATGGCAAAAGCGTCGCCGATTCCGGCGTTCATCAGTGGACTCGCTATGTCCAGGGCCGCGATTACTTCATGGCCCCGTTGACCAAGGGTGCGGATTACGACATCGTCACGGTTAAACCGGAAAAAGGCCCCGACCAAATCGGAGCCATGGTCAGCGAGATCCAGCCCCTGTTCTTCAAGCCCGGCAAGTCCGACTGGAACACCTTTGAGATGATCCGTGCATTTGGCAACCGCGGCGAAAATGTCCCCGGCCTCAACGCCAACACCGACGGTGTCTACGCCATCGGCACCGAAAGAAGCACCGAGACCAACCTCTTCCAGATCCGTCAGGGCATGGACCCCGAGATCGCGACCATTCAGTGGGAGATGCTCTCCCGCGCCGCCTACTCCGTCGCTATTCCTCTGTACTCTGCACTGCTCACCGAGGTCAGCCCCTACTTCAGCAATCAGGATGTCTCCTACGATCACTGCGAAGAGACGGACATCGTGAACAACGAGGAGCCCGAGAACTCCATCAACTACGTCCTCATGGACATTAGTTCCCTCTGCTACGAGCACCGCGAGCAGCTCGGCACCGGCGTTCGCGCCTACCTCGACGCTCTCCAGAACGAGCTCATCGAGCAGAACCTTGAGGTCGATGCTGCTATGCAGGCCGAGACCACCACTGAGGGCCGCACCGCCCTGGCAAACAAGGCCGGCAAGGCTGCCACTGAGAACACCTACGTCAAGTGCAAGGCCCTTCTCCAGGAGATGCGCGCTTATCTGAAGGCTGAGGATTTCAACACGCCCTTCACCCCGAGCGACCTGAACACTGAGACCAACGGCCTCAAGGTGTCCATCACCTATGCCAAGGACACTCTTGCCACCGACCCGGTGACCCCGGATCAGCCCGGAACTCCCGAACAGCCCGGTACCCCCGAGCAGCCCGCTAAGCCCGAACAGCCCGCTAAGCCCGAGCAGCCCACCACCAAGCCCGAGAAGCCCGGCAAGTCGGACACCACGACCACGGTAACCACCAACAAGACGAACACCAAGGGCGGCCTGCCCACCACTGGCGATCGTTTTGATGGCCGCATGGTGGCTGCATTCGCCATCGCTGGCGTTGCCGTCATCTCCGCGGGCGGTTACTTCCTCTACCGTCGCAATAAGGAGTAACGTCTTAGCTGAGCGGGCGGGGCACATGAGTCACCACGCCCACTTAACCCGCCTTTTTGACCGACGGGAAACCCGCCTGAAATCTTTTTAAAAAAGATTTCCCCGCACACACTTCGCTGTGCTATAGTGCAGCGCAACAGCAACTAGGTGCGACCGCGCCACGGCATCACGAAAGGAGCCACCAACATGAAGAACACGATGAAGTCTCTCAACAACTGGTGGTGGCGTGATGCGAATACGATCGGTCGACAGTGAGTCCCTCACGCCTGTTTTTGCGCTCTAGGTGATTGGAAGGCCTCCGGTTTCGACCGGGGGCCTTTTTCTATCTCGAGCCCGATCGCATTCGCATCACGCGCCTCCGCTTTTCTCTTGCAATCCCCTTCCGAAAGGATTTTCACCATGTCTCAGAACACCACCGCCACCCAGCCCCGCACCGTCCAGACCGCCGATCGCGGCAAACTCGATGTCCGCGCCCTCGTCCTGCTCGCCATCCTGCTCGCCGCCGGCTTCATCCTCAACTTCACCGTCGGCAAGGCAATCTCGGGCATCTCGGGCGGCATGATCAGCCCCGAGTTCATCATCTCGGCCTTCTGCCTCACCATCCTGGTCGTTCGCCCCAACATCGGCCAGGCGCTCGTCATTGGCCTCATCTCGGCTGCCGTGATCCAGATCACCACCACTTCGCCGTTCGTCGATTTTGCCGCCGAGGGCATCGCCGCCATGCTCATGGCCGGCATCGTCAACGCCGCCGGCAAGAACGGTCAGGTTAAGCCTGCCGTCGCCATCGTCGCTACCTTCGTGACCACCTTTGTCTCCGGCGTCATCTTCATGGTTATCAAGATGGCCATGCTTGGCGTGGTCGGCGAGCTCGCCGCCGCTATGTTGCCCGTCGTCGCCATGACCGCCGTCTTTAACGCCATTCTGGTCGGCGCCCTCTACCTGCCCATCCAGAAGGCCCTGAAGCTCAACTAACCCACAGTGACCCATCGGTAAAGACCGTCCCAAACAACTAGCTCTTGGGGACGTTCTTAAACGACTAGTCATTAAAGAACGTCCCCAATGACTATGAAAGGTATCCATGGAAACGATCATCAACGTCGACGATGTCTCGTTCTCCTATGGCACGCAGACCGAGCGGGCGCTCAGCCACATCTCGCTCAGCGTGAACAAGGGAGATTTCATCGGCATCATCGGGCCCTCGGGCGCCGGCAAGTCCACGCTTGCCGCCTGCCTGTCGGGTGCCGTGCCCCACCACTACACCGGCACGTTCTTTGGGGCCGTCATGGTAGACGGCCACGACACCTGCGAGGTCTCGTTGACCGACGTGTCGCAAATCGTCGGCAGCGTGCTGCAGGATATCGACACGCAGATGGTCGCCTCGGTCGTCGAGGACGAGATGCTCTTTGGCCTCGAGAACTTTGGCGTCCCCCATGACCAGATCGAGCAGCGCGTGAGCGAAACGCTCGAGACCGTCGGCATCAGCGACCTGCGCGACCGCGAGATTGCCACCCTCTCGGGCGGACAGAAGCAAAAGGTAGCCATCGCCGCCATTCTCGCTATGCGTCCGCGCGTCTTGGTTCTCGACGAGCCCACCGCGGCACTCGACCCTGCCAGCTCCACGCTGGTCTTCGAGACGCTGCGTGAGGCAAACCGCGCACTTGGAATCACCATCGTCGTCGTTGAGCAAAAGGTCGCCCTGCTCTCGGAGTACTGCAACCGCGTGCTCGTGCTCAACCATGGCGAAATCGCGCTGCAGGGCGAACCACACGAGGTCTTCGCGCATACCGACAAGCTCCGTGCCATCGGCGTCGACTGCCCTCGCGTCACGCGTATCTTCAATAGCCTCGAGGCCGATGGCCTGGTAAGCGGTACCCCTTGCTTGGATGTCGATGAGGCCGAGCGCCTGATTTCGGGCATCGTCGACCCCGCACACGCGGCCAGCGAAGCCCAGGCGCCCGCCGGCTCCCCGCATGCACCGTCGTTGCGCCCGCACGCCAAGGACGCCGAGCCCGTGCTCACCTTCGATCACGTTGAGTTTGCCTATCCCAATGGCGGCGCCGCCGTACACGACCTCAACCTGACCCTCTATCCCGGCGAGCTCGTGGGCATCGTCGGCCAGAACGGTGCCGGCAAGACCACGCTCACCAAGCTGCTCACAGGCCTGCTTAAGCCCGCCTCGGGCAGCGTGCGCGTTACGGGGCTGGACACCGCAGCCGTTCCCACGAGCCGCATCGCCCGCGAAGTCGCAACCCTCTTCCAAAACCCCGACCGCCAGATCTGCAAGGATACCGTACTCGACGAGGTCGCTTTTGGCCTGGAGCTTGCCGGCATCGACCGTGCCGAGGCTCTGCGTCGCGCTCGACTCGTTATCGACCGCTTTGGCCTGCCTGCCGATGAGGCACCTTTCTCGCTTTCGCGCGGCCAGCGACAAATGGTGGCGCTTGCCTCCGTCGTAGTTGTTGAGCCCAAGATCGTCGTGCTCGACGAGCCCACGAGCGGCCTTGATTACCGCGAGTGCATGACCGTCATGGAAACGGTGCGCACCATGGCCGAGCGCGGCTGCGCCGTGATTATGGTCTGTCACGACATGGAAGTCGTTTCCGACTTTGCCGAGCGTATCGTAGTAATGGCCGACGGTCGCATCCTCGACCGCGGCCGCACGCACGAGCTATTCTCGAACATCGATCTCATGCGGCGTGCCTACGTGGAGCCTCCCCAGGTTATTGAACTCTCGCGCCGTCTGGCACCTTCCGTCTCGCCCGCTTTTGCGCAGGTGAGCGAGGTCACCGATGTCGTTCGCATTACCAAGGAGATGGTCCACCGTGGTTAACGTCATCGACTACATGCCGGGCGATACGCTACTGCATCGTTTGAACCCCGTCGTCAAACTGGGCCTCGCCGCCGCCATCATCGTCGGCATCTTCTTGTCCGACACCTACGTGGCGCTGCTGGGCTTTTTGGCACTCACCCTTGCGCTGGGTGCCTATGCCGGCGTCGTCGACCGTCTGTTCTCGTTGCTCAAGTTGCTGATTCCGCTCGCGCTTATCATGCTGGTGCTCCAGCTAGCCTTTATGCGCGATGGCAACGTGGTGTGGGGCTTTATCACCGACACGGGCCTCATCACGGGATCGAAGGCCTGCCTGCGCCTGCTGGGCGTGGCGTTACCACTCATCCTCATGCTCATGGTGACCAAGCTCAACGACCTTGCCAACGCCTGCGTCGAGGTGCTGCACGTGCCGTATCGCTATGCCTTCACCTTTACCACGGCGCTGCGCTTTGTGCCGGTGTTTGGTCAGGAGATGAACGCCATCATGGAAGCGCAGACCGCACGCGGCGTCGAGTACGACACCAAGAACCCCATCAAGAAGCTTAAGCTCATGCTGCCACTGTGCGTGCCACTGCTCATCTCGAGCGTGGGCAAGACCGATGCCACAGCCTTGGCGGCAGAACAGCGCGGCTTCTATCTGCGTACACGCGCCAGCTCGTACAAGCGCTACCCCATCAAGGGCCTGGACATCGCCGTGCTCATCGTCAGCATCGCCCTCATCGCCATCGGCTTCCTGTTCTAGTTCGCCACCGACAGCAACCACCCAACGCAAAAGGCCTCGGCTCGCACCAAACGAGCCGAGGCCTTTACTGTTTCACCAGATAAAATCTACCAAAATTAACCTGTCCCTTTTTTGGCAGGTCGGAAGCTAGAGGCGGTAGGGGGCGCCGCTGCGGATGATGGATTCGCGCACCAGGACATCCATGGCATCGAGGGTGATCTCGGGCATCTCTCGATACTTCTGCAGCACCGATAGCTCGGTGCAGGCCAGAATGACACGGTCGCAGCCGCTACGGGCGAACTCCCACATCACGCGGTCGAACTTATCCATATCGGGCTCACGTCCGGCTTTCACATCATCGTAGATAAGCGACATCACATCGTTCTGACGTTTCTCGCTGGGATAGACGACCTCAACACCCGCAGCCTCGCATTCGCGGCCGTAGACGCCCGCGCCCACGGTTCCGTCGGTGCCCATGATGCCAATCTTGCGCACCGGCTCGGCCGGCATGCTCAGGTTGGGGTCGAACTCGCACTCCCCCATCACCGCACCCGCAAGGGCATAGCGCACCGACTCACGCGGCATGTGGATAATCGGCACCTTCGTAAACGACTGGATCTGGTCGTAGAAGTAGTGTGACGTGTTGCAGGGAATGGCAATGTGCGCACAGCCCAGCGACTCGAGTGCCTGGGCACACTCTTTCATGGTCGCCAGCAGCTTGGCGTGCTCGCCAGTCTTAATGGCCAGCGTGCGGTCGGGCATGGTCGACTTGGAGAGCACCACCATGTCGATATGATCCTGATCGCAGGCAGCAGCCGTATGACGCACTACCTGGTCGTAGTAATACGACGTGGCCTCGGCGCCCATGCCGCCGATAACTCCCAGCTTTTCCATCGCCGCCTCCTTGGTGACGCTTGCGCAATTGCGCGTATCATACCCGCGCCCGCCCGATGTAAACCGGACGGGCGCCGCACTCATCTACTTGTAATACGTCTTGAACAGCTTAAAGTGGCGCAGCTTGGTGTGCCACATGCGCAGCCAGCGGTTAAAGACAAAGTCGCCCTTCATAAACGAAGGGTCGGCGCCCTTGCCTTCCTTGTCCAGGCGATGCACCTTAGCGCGCAGCTCGGAATCCTTGACGTACTTGTCGACGACGCGCATGGGGACGACCATCCACAGCGCCTCGTCCTGCGCCGTCACAAACTCCGGCTCAAACGGGCGGTTGAACACATACTCGTCCACCACATACTTGGCAACGTTAAAGCCGCTGTTAGTGACGTAGTAGTTGCTGCGACCTTGGCGCGTGTTGAAATCGAAGAACTTAAACGAGCCGTCGCGCTCGTCGTACTTAACGTCAAAGTTGGAATAGCCCACAAAGTGAAGGTCCTCGAGCAACTTGCGCACGCCGCCCATGAGCTCGTCATTGGGCTCGGTGATGATACAGGCGTGGTTGCCGACACCGTGAGGCTGATGCTCCTCGAGCAGCACGTGACCCAGGCACATCATGCGCACCTTGCCGTTGCGGTCGGAATAACTGGTGAGCACGCGCATGCACTCGTCATTGCCGGGCACGCGATCCTGCAAGATCAGGTCGTCGGTGTAGCCGCTGGCATACGAGTCGCGAATGACCTGTTCCAGCTCGGCACGGTCGGCAATCTCATAGGCCTTTTTCTGGCCCTCGAACTCGTGCTGCCACCACATGATGCCGTCAGAAGGCTTCAGGATCATCGGGTAGGGGAAGTCAATCTGGTCGAGCACTTCGGCAGGTGCCTCGCCTTGGGCGTTCAGCATCGCCATGGTGAAGGTAAAGGTATGCGGATAGGGCACGCCGTGCTTCTCGCACAGCTCGTAGAAGATCTCCTTCTTCTGACATTGCTCAAGCATGCTATAGGGAGCGTAAGGCGCGACGATGTTATCCGCCAACTCATGGGCATCCTTGGCCTGAGCCACGAGGGCAACATAGTTATCGCCACAGCCCACAAGGACAATCGTCTTATCGGCATGCGCTTGGGCAATGCCGTTGACGGTCCTGAGCATCACAGGCATGGTATCGATATCCACGTTGGGCGTGTAGTCGATAATCTGGCTGCGGTACGCGGGACCCGTCTGGTACTTGCCAAAGACCAGGCTCTTGACCTGGTACTCCTCGTAGAAGGCGCGCGCCACCGAATAGGCGTTGATGTCGCCACCGAGCAGCACGGGAATGAACTCGCGCTCTGTAAACTGCAATGCCATGGAAACTTCCTATCATGAACTGCCCACACAACGGGCGGTCTTTGCGCAACTGATTTATTCTAGCGTGCCAAACCGCCGGCGCCCAAAGCTCCACCGTATCTATGGCAATCGACGTGATCGTCCAGCATAAAGCCGCACTCACCGCGATGGGGCCTTGTAGCCGCAAACCCCCTGTTGAGATAGCTTTCACGACCGAAAGCCCGTCCGCAAACAGGCCCCCGTAACGTTAAAGTTGAACTCTATGGTTTCTCAACAATTCATCATAACTGCAGGTCAAAGCCAAAGCCTCAAGTTCAACTTGACCCTTTGGAACCTTTAAGGTTCAAGTTGAGGTCGAAAGCAGTAGTAGAATACCGTTCGAACCATAACCTACGATTGATTGCAGAGGGACTGGATGCAGCATTCGAATCATCGCACCGCAGCGCTCATTGCGTCGAAGCCGGCTCGTATCATCACGAGCGCCGCGCTCGCCGTTGCGCTGACGGCCACGCCGATGCTCTCCCCCGTTGCGGCGTATGCCGCCTCGCAGGCAACGCAGGACCAGCTTTCTGCAGCCCAGCAGAAGATCGAAGCCGCCACGAGCGCCTACAACGACGCCCGCACCAAACTCGATGACCTGCAAAAGCAGATTGACTCCAACGAGGCAAGCATCGAGGAAATCGAGGCTAAGCTTCCCGAGCAGCAGGCCAAGGCAAGCTCCGCCATGCGCGATCTGTACAAGTATCAGAAGGGCACCAATCCCATCGTGAGCTTCCTGGTCAATGCGCAGAGCCTGGGTGAGTTCATCACGACCTGCAAATACACCAACCAGATCACGAGCTCGAGCGTCAACGAGATCGAAGAGCTCAATAATATGCAAACCGAACTCGAGCAGAACAAGGCCGAGCTCCAGCAGGCCAAGTCACAGCTTGAGGCAGAGCAGAAAAACGCCGAGGATGCGCTGGCACAGGCCCAGCAGCTCCGCAGCGAGGCACAGGCAAAAGCCGAGCAGGAAAATGCCGCCGAGCTTGCCAAGCTTGAGGCCGATAAGGCCGCTGCCGCCGAGAAGCTCTCGGGCGAGGGCGTAAGCGGCGGCAATTCCAGCAGCCAGGCCACCAACACCAACACCACCATAGACACCACGGTGAACAACTCCAATACCGGTAGTTCCGATTACGATTCGTTCATTAATGAGTGGACGAGCCGCATCGACAATTATCTTGCCGGCTCCCCCATGGCAGGCCAGGGCTATAACTTTGCCGTCGCCGCCTGGAATACCGGTGTCGACCCCCGTTGGTCCCCCGCCATCGCCTGTATCGAGAGCACCAAGGGTGCTTATTGCGCCAATTCTTACAACGCCTGGGGCTGGAGCGCCCGTGGCGGCGGTTGGCGCAGCTTTGGCAGCTGGAGCGAGGGCATCTCCGCTCACGTTGCCTATCTGGGTGCCAACTACGGCTCCACCCTTACTCCGGCAGCGGCCAAAAAGTACTGCCCGCCCACGTGGCAGGACTGGTATAACAAAGTCGCCGCTCAGATGAACCGCATCTAAGCGCAACTGCAAAGGGCCCCAATGGGGCCCTTTTCTTTTAGGTAGCGGAGGTATCGACGACGCCGGTCGCATTGGCAACCGCGACTATGACGATCATGCATAGGAGCAGCACACCCAATGCCTTGAGCCAGAGTTTCGCGAGTTTCTTGCCGCGATAGCTGTCGAGCAGTACGAATCGCCGACGAAGACGGCGCTTATCGAGCAGCGCAAAATGCATAAGCACCATAAGGCCATCGACAAAGAAAAAATACTCGATTATGAGAAGCCACGTCGGGTAGCTTTGGTTTGCTCCCGTGGGGTGAAAGACGGCAAAGTGACTTCCGGCAAAGAACACAAGTAGCGAGAAGCAGACAAGCGTATTCCAAATGCGCCCCAGAGACTCCGGAACGCGAGAGAGCAGACCGCATGCAACAGAGGCGGCAGGCCTAGGAAGCCCTGCGGGGTTCTGGAGCCCTTGGGGCGTCAACGCCGTCTCCGATGCCGGAGTACGGATAGGCGCAGGCGCAGGAGGCCGCACGGGGCGACTCAGGTCGTATGCCGCGCGCGTAGCCCGTCCCAACGCTTCCGCACTCGCAAAACGCTTAGCCGGGTCGAGCGCCATCGACATGCAGATGACATCGGCAAGTGGAGTGGGAATGCCACGCGCCTCGCATTGCTCGCGCATGTCGAGCCCTGGTTTAGGGTCGATTCCCGTCAAGCAGAAGAACAACAGGGCGCCAAGTGCGTAGACGTCGCTGCGCACACTCGTCTGCCCAAACCCATACTGCTCGGGCGGCGCATAGGGTCGCGTGCCAAACTTGACGGTGTCGGCATCGGCGCCATCGCGCCATACGCGCGCGATCCCCAAGTCGATAATCACCAGCGATGAAAACGTCAGGCCCTCATCGAGCGTACGGCTCGCACCTGTCACGATGATATTCGATGGCTTGAGGTCGCGATGGATCACCGGCGCCGACGTCTCCCCCGCCATTGCAAAACCGGCGTGGAGCTCGCCCACGGCGTCGCAAAGGGCAGGATACAATTCACGTGCATAATCGGGGGTGGCTCCCAGACGGTCCACCAGCACCCCGAGCGTCTCTCCTTCGATATATTCCATAACCACGTTAAGCTCGTCGCCCACACGACGGCAATCGACGATTCTGGGCAGGTGCTCAAAACGCCCGCCCGCCCGCTGGGCGGCAAACAGACGCTCGTATGCCCCGCCGATTTGAGCCGAAGCATCGATGCGTTTACGGACAAAGGGGCCGAGCGAACCACCGCCGGTTCCTTCAAAGTACACGAGCTCAGTTGTTTCAACGGACGAGCGCTTAAGTACACGCTCCACGCGATAGCTGTCGTCGCGATCGAGCGACGCCAGGTGCTCGGCAAGCGCTGCGGTCAGCTCGTCATCGGGATATGTTGGGGTCTGAGTATCCATAGCCTCCATCATAGCGCAGGGCGCAGACACCCCATGGCATCCGCGCCCCGTTCGTTTGCATCGTTGTTCGGCAGCTCCGCCGGCTCAGATATCAGCCGCTAACTCACCGTCTCCTCGCCAAAGCGATACAGCTCCTCGTTGACCTTTTGGAGGCTACACCCGCGATCGATGCAAAAGATGATAATCGCATCACGGCGATCCTTGCAGTTAAGGACGCTTACCCCGGCAGCCGTCAGCGCACGGTTGGTCTCTTTGAGCGTCAGCGCCATCGCAAAGGCAATCTGCAGCACCTTATTGCGACTCGGGTGACGCGCACCAGTAAAGATCTGATAGCCAAAGGTCTCATTGAGATCGGCCATACGAACCACGCGCGAACGCTCCAAGCCCTTTTCCTGCAGCAGCTGCTTCAGATAGTCCGAAAGCGACGGGGCGGCAAAGTCGTGCTCCCTGATATAGCCATCGATGTTCGGCGCATCGAGAAGCTCGTTGAGCAACTCCTCGGTCAGCTTTTTATCGGGCATACGACTTCACCTCCCCCAGTGCATGCAACATGCTAGAAACCGCTTACGTCCGAACGCTCCCAGCTAGCAACCTGGTCGGGAGACACCGTACCCAGCGCCTCGAACTTCCAGGAGCCGCCCGCCTTCAGATGATTGGTGTTTGCAAGAGCCGTTCCAACCTGGTTGCCATCGGCATCATACAGAACATACTCAATCTGAATGTAGCTCTTTTCCTTGTCCGTGTTATTGGTCAGCGTGCCCGTGATCTTATAGGTAAACTGATTGGAAGTGTCTTCAGCCTCGTCAGCAATGGTATACGGTTCTTGCGGTTCTTTTTGCTCCTCAGCCTGCTGTGTCATCTCGGCAGGTTTTGCCGAATCGCTCGCAGACGAATCGGTTGAGTTGCCGCCCATAGAGCCCACGGCACCGACGATAACCAGCACCACGATGATGCCTAGGACAATCTTGCCGATCGGCTTCTTTCCCTCTTTTGCCATTATTCATCCTTCCTACGATCCGGCTACCGTGCCGGCACACAGCACATCGTAGGAAGGATTGAACTTGAATTCATTAGCTGAGAGCTAAGGTTGCGGTAAACGGCCAATGCAGTTATCCAAACGCCGAGCAAACGCACTTTGCACGACCGTCTGCTGGCAGTGCATCAACCCACCGTGACGGATTCCCCGGTAAAGGCACTGATCATCAACAGGGCAAAGAACACCAGGTAGCTGACACTCAGCGGGTACGCAATGATCAAGAAGACGACCCAGCCGACATTGGTCTTACCATCGGCACGACGTTGCTCGCGAGAACGGCACAGCCAGACCGTCACGCCAATGGCCACAATCAGCAACACGAGTGCCGCTGCTGCCACCCCGGCAAGCGCAAACATCACGCCAATGCTCACAGCAATAACCGGAAGCAGTAGCAAGCCACACCCGCATCCACCCGGGCTATATACGGAAGACTGTCGGCGTCGTTCCATCGTCACTCCAAGCCAAGCAATCGTTTGTAGACATCGAGGCCCTTGAGTAGGATTTCCTCGTCAAAGAGCATGCTATCGGTATGCAGGGCGCTTGTTGCATAGGCGGGGCAGCCATCCGAATCACTCGGGTTGTCTTGGCCCTCTGGCACGCCCGTGCCCAGCAAGAAGAACACGCCCGGCAGATGCCGCTGATAGAACGCGAAATCCTCGGCGATTAGCAGCGGCTCGTCCACGAGCTGCAATTCGGGCAGAGCGGGCGCGATTCGGGCAAACAGCTCGGGGTCGTTGTCGACCGGCGGATACCCTTCAGCAAAATCGAGATCGTACGCGCAGCCCGTTGCAGCACACGCCTCATCGAGCACGCGGCGCACGCCCTCTCGCGCACGGTCGAACATATCGTCCGTAAACACGCGCAGACTGCCGGCCACGTGGGCCTCCCCCGCCACCGCGTTGCAAACCGTACCGGCCCGCAGCAGACCAAACTTACCGATACAGGGCTCGTCGGCGCCCAACTCGTCCATCAGCTCGCGCTCGGCAACCAAAAACTTCGCTGCCGCCAATGCGGCATCGTGCGACTCCTCGACCGGTACGCCATAGGTCTTGGCGATATGGATGCTCATCCCGTGAATGTGCACATGCGTCTCGCTCGAACGCGCTAGCAATGGACCGGGACAGCTCGCCAGCGTGCCGGCGGGAAGGTCGGGCCACACGTGAAAGCCAAAGATACGGTCGGCACCATAGCGCTCGAACACACCGCTCTCGCATACCGTCTTGGCACCACCGGTCGTCTCCTCGGCAGGCTGGAACGCAAAGAGCACGTTACGCTTAATGACACCCGGCCGCTCGCGAATCGCACGGTCGACATACGTCGCTGCGGCAAGCGCCATGGCCATGTGCCCATCGTGCCCGCAAGCGTGCATCTTGCCGGGATGAGACGAGGCGAAAGCCGCGCCCGTCGCCTCCACAATGGGCAGCGCATCCATGTCGGTGCGAATCGCCGTGGCATGCGCGGCACCAACGCCAGCGTCGAAGAAAGCGCAGACGCAGCTGGGACACGGATGGGCCACCTCGCAGGCGAGCGGCGCCAACACACCCTCGATATAGGCGATCGTCTGCGGAAGATCGAAGTCGAGCTCCGGGATCCTGTGCAAGTCGCGCCGATAGCGGCGGAGTTCTTGGAGCTCGGTCATAGAGGTTCCTTTCATGGGTGCGCGTCGATTGCCATCTATTGTGCCGCAAGATTGCCACACCCTTATTTCCAGCATATCCCTGCATTTTTTAAACGTTATATACGAATACTCTTGTTTGGTAAAGTGCAACGTGGTAGGGTCGTTACCACTTGATAGAGGCGCGGGCACGAAGAGCCGCGGGCGAGCCGGCAGGCTTTGACCCCGCGGGGAGGCGAAACCCGCCGAACTGGGCTTTTCGGGCACGAACAGCCTGGTGGGCCTGCGGGAAACACCCACAGGACTGTCTGCAGCAATGCGGGAGCGCTATCCGGACATTGGGTCCACGCTATGCGGATTCGATGCGCAGATGGCGCCGTCTGGATAGCGAGGTTTACGGGACATGGCATTGACCCCCAACGAGGCATATGCGGCCAAGCAGCCGTTTTTGGACAAGGAGACACTCGAGCATATCGTCGAGCAGTTCCCCACGCCGTTTCATCTATACGACGAGGCGGGCATCCGCCGCAACATGCAAGAGGTGCGCGACGCCTTTGCATGGAACCCGGGCTTTAAGGAATACTTTGCCGTCAAGGCCAACCCCAACCCGGCGCTCATCTCCATTCTCAACGAATACGGCTGCGGCTGCGATTGCTCGAGCTATACCGAGCTCATGATCGCCCGCTCGCTGGGCATCACGGGACATGACATCATGTTCTCGTCCAACGACACGCCGGCGGCTGACTTTGAGCTCGCCGACAAGCTGGGTGCCATCGTCAACTTTGACGACATCAGCCATATCGAGTTCTTTGAGCACGTTGCGGGGCCCATCCCCAAGACAGTCAGTTGCCGCTTTAATCCGGGCGGCTTGTTCCAGCTCTCCAACGGCATCATGGACAACCCGGGCGACTCCAAGTACGGCATGACCACCGAGCAGCTCTTCGAGGCCTTTCGCACGCTCAAGGCCAAGGGCGCCGAGGACTTTGGCATCCACGCATTCCTTGCCAGCAACACCGTCACCAACGACTACTACCCCAAGCTCGCGCGCATCCTCTTTGAGCTTGCCGTGCGCCTGGAGCGCGAGACCGGCGCACACGTCGCCTTCATCAATCTATCCGGCGGCGTCGGCATCCCCTACCTGCCCGAGCAGCAGGCTAACGACATCCACGCCATCGGCGAGGGGGTGTGCGCGGCCTACGACGAGATCCTGGTTCCCGCCGGCATGGGCGATGTGGCGATCTGCACCGAGATGGGTCGCTTTATGATGGGGCCCTACGGCTGCCTGGTCACCAAGGCCATCCACGAGAAGCAGATCTACAAGGACTATATCGGTGTTGATGCAAGCGCCGTCGATCTGATCCGTCCTGCCATGTATGGCGCTTACCACCACATTACGGTGATGGGTCAGCCGAGTGGCGCCGACAAGACCGCAGCACCCGTTACGGACACCTACGACATCACGGGCAACCTATGCGAGAACAATGACAAGTTCGCCATTGATCGCGAGTTGCCGCATATCGACATGGGCGACCTGCTCGTGATCCACGATACCGGCGCGCATGGCTACTCCATGGGCTACAACTACAACGGCCGTCTGCGCTCCGCCGAGGTGCTGCTGCGCCCCGATGGCTCGGCCGACCTCATCCGCCGTGCTGAGCGCCCGGGCGATTACTTTGCCACGCTCGACGTGCTGCCGAGCGGCCGAGAGCTGCTGGCCAAGTCGCGCGCCGAAAGTGCCCGCCGTCGCGCCCAGGACGAGCGTCTGGCCGTCGCCGCTCAGTGGAACAAACGCATCCAGATCGCGGAAGCGAAGGAGAAGAACATGGATATCCGCAACCTCGAGGGTTCGATCGTCGCCCTCGTCACGCCGTTTAAAAAGGACGGAAGCGTCGACTTTGACGCGCTCGAGCGCCTTATCGATTTCCACCTGCAAAACGGTACCGACGCCATCCTCACTCTGGGCACCACCGGCGAGAGTGCCACGATGACTGACGATGAGGACAACTCCGTTGTCGCCGCGGTGGTCAAGCAGGTTGCAGGCCGTGTCCCCGTCATCGCCGGCTCGGGCTCCAACTCCACGCAGACCATGCTCACCAAGTCGCTCACCTATCAGGGCCTGGGCGCCGACGGCCTGCTGCTCATTACCCCCTACTACAACAAGTCCAACGAAGAGGGCATCTACCAGCACTTTAAGACCGTTGCCGATGCGGTGGACATCCCCTGCATCCTGTACAACATCCCCGGCCGTTGCGGCTGCGGCATCAGCGAGCGCAACGTAGAGCGCTTGGCCGCGCACCCCAACATCATGGGTATTAAGGAAGCCTCGGGCAACGTCGCCTACGCGGCCAAGATCGCCCACCTGCTGTCCGACGACTTCCGCATGTACTCGGGCGAGGACGCCCTCACCGTGCCGCTCATGAGTCTGGGTGCCTCGGGCACCATCAGCGTGTGGGCCGATGTTCAGCCGCAACTCGTGCACGACATGTGCCGCGCCTATCTGGACGGTGACGTGGAGCGCGCCCGCGATATCCAGATCGCCGGTCAGCCGCTCATCAACGCCCTCTTTAGCGAGGTCAACCCCATCCCTGTTAAGGAAGCGCTCGCACAGATGGGTATGATCGAGGCAAACTACCGCATGCCGCTGTGCCCCATGGCAGACGACACGCGCGCTGCACTTACCGATGCTCTGAAGGGAGCTGGTCTGCTTGATTAAGACCGTCATTATGGGAACGGGCCGTATGGGCTCGCTCATCCGCACCACCGCCGAGGGCGTTGTCGACGCCGCCGGTCAGCCCGTTTTTGATATCGTCGCCCAGATCGGCTTCGACTTGTCCGAGCTCGAGAGTGCCCCGGCAGCCGACGTCATCATCGACTTCTCGAACGTCGTGACCTTCGATGCCGTCGTCGCCTATGTCGAGCGTACAGGCGCCGCGTTGGTCTCGGGCACCACGGGCTACACACCAGAGCAGATGGATCGCCTGCGCGAGCTGGGTCAGAACGCCCGCGTCATGCACTCCGGCAATTACTCCATCGGTATCGCAGCCCTGCGTCATCTGGTAGCACAGGCCACACGCGAGCTGCCCGGCTTTGACTGCGAAATCGTCGAGACGCACCATAACCAAAAGGTCGACGCCCCCAGCGGCACTGCCAAGTTGCTGCTCGATGCCGTCGTCGAAGCCGAGCCCGAGGCGGGCTACCACCCCGTCTATGGCCGCGAGGGCATGTGCGGAGCGCGCGACCCCAAGGAGATCGGCATGCACTCGCTGCGCGGTGGCACTGTCGCCGGCGTGCACGAAGTGAGTTTCTTTGGCCAGGACGAGGAAGTCACGCTCACGCATCGCGCCACGAGCCGTCAGATCTTCGTCAACGGCGCCCTGGCAGCCGCGCAGAAGCTCGTCACCCGCGAGCACGGCTTCTATACGTTCGACCAGGTCATGTTTGCCTAACCAGGTATCAACCGGATCCACCCAAAGGAGAGACAGCAAATGAGCAATGCAGCCGATATGGATGCACAGGAGATTATCAACTACATCGCCACCGCGCCCAAAAAAACGCCCGTCAAACTGTACGTGCGCGAAAAGCCGGGCATGAAGGTTGCCTGGGGCGACGCACACGTCTACGGCGGTCGTCGTGGCAAGACTGTCTTTGGCGACTGGGACGAGCTCAAAGCCATCCTTGATGCCAATGCCGATTCCATCGATTACTACGATGTGGAGAACGACTGCCGCAACTCCGCCGTGCCCATGCTCGACCTCAAGGGCATCAACGCCCGCATCGAGCCGGGCGCGATCATCCGCGACCGCGTCGAGATCGGCGACCGCGCCGTCATCATGATGGGTGCCATCATCAATATCGGCTCCGTTATCGGTGAGGGCTCCATGATCGACATGGGCGCCGTGCTGGGCGGCCGCGCCACAGTGGGCAAGAACTGCCACATCGGCGCTGGAACCGTGTTGGCAGGCGTCGTTGAACCCGCAAGCGCCACGCCCGTCATCATCGAGGACGATGTCATGATCGGCGCCAACGCCGTGGTCCTGGAAGGCGTGCACGTAGGCAAGGGCGCTGTCGTTGCCGCCGGCGCCGCGTGCGTCGAGGACGTCCCCGCTGGTGCCGTCGTGGCCGGTGTCCCCGCCCGCGTCATCAAGATGCGCGACGAGAAGACCGACAGCAAGACCGGCCTCGAGGAAGGTCTGCGCCAGCTGTAGGGTTACGCGGGTTTACCAACCCGCGTAACGGCTCGACGCTGCAAACGCCCCAGAGCGGCAATCTGACGTCCAATCGTCGGGCATGACCAAAAGGTCAATGCCCTCCTCTTTCACGTCACCTTGCTCGCTCTGGGGCGTTTTCGCTGACTTATGCTCAACCAGTAGCGTAATTAAGCCCCAAGTAAAAAGGCCGAAGCCCTCATCCGAGGCTTCGGCCTTTGTTTTTTGCAGCGTCCAGGCGCAGTTTATCGATTCTCGATGCTGCCGATGTTTTTGAGCTCGATGGAGATGAGGCCGTTGGGTTCGTTGACGAACTCGATGTACTCGGAGTTCGAACCCATCTCGGCCGGGAAGCTGATCTCGATGCCCGTATCGGTACGAATCTTGTGATTGCGTACGGCCGCGCGCTCGACCTGCTTGCGTTCCACGGGAACGCGCTCGGGAACTTTCTCCTCGGTCAGTGCCGCGCGCACGCTTTCCTTGATGACCGGTTCGTCCTCAAAGACCTCATCGACGATATCCCAAGGCGGCAGCTCCTCGTCATCCTCAACCTTCTCGGCCACAGCAGCCTTAACCTTGGCGAGCGCTACGGCCGTATTGGCGCCGTGCTCCTCAGCGACCTCCTCGACCACACGCGTCACGGTGTCGATGACTTCCTTGCCCGATACGCCCGTGTCGCACTGCAGCAGGCCATCGGGAATGAGCATACGGTCCTCGCCGGCAATCTTGCGCTTCTTGTCCACATAGCCGATCTCCATGGTGCTCGCACGCACGATGGCATAGCTTGGCACCTTTTGGGAAGGATTCGGCAGGATAGCATAGTGGCGCGCGATGTCGTTGCGTACCTCGCCCTCCTCGCGGCCCACCTCGTGCATAAAGGCCTGCTTGGAGCCCAGCAGCATCACGGCAAACCAGCGGGCATCCTCATCGTCGTCAAAGTCGGCCACGAGCACATCGGTGGACTCGGCTTTTTCGGCCTTGGTAAGCTCGGAGGAAATGAACTCCGCAATCTGCTGCGACAGGTCTACGAACTCGCGCTCGCCAAAGAAATAGCCCTTGAGCTCGCCGCCAAACGCAGAGTTCTCGGCAAACGCGGCGCGTTTATTGTCGGCCGAGGTACGTGCGCGGCGCAGATGCGTGGTCACGAAGTTGCGCACGGTACGGCTCTCGATATCGAGCTCGCGCTGGCTCATAACGTTGACGGCAGAGTCAAAGTCCAGGATATGCAGAATCGCATGATTGATTTTCATATACGGCATTCCGTTCTAGATTATATTGAGCACGAACCAGTATAGCGGTCGAGCCCGCCCCAGGCGCATCGAAGATTGGTGCATCGGGGACAGGCTGCTTTGCACCAATGGTTAGCGCAGGAGCTCGGACTGCCAAGCCTCGAGCTGTTCTGCCAGGCTCTTACCACTAGAAGGCACGCTGAACTCTGGACGCTTGGGCAGCAGCGCACACTTAAGAATCGCAACGATAGTCTGCGAGACAAAGCGTCGCGTATCCTTGTCAAAGCCTTGCGCAGCCTGGAGCATCACGGGCAGGCTCTCGCGCAGATTCCCAGCGATATCCGCAAACCGCTCAGCACCCGTAGCCTCAAACACGGAGAACAACGCATCTACAAAACGCTCGCGCTCGCTAGGTGACACTGCAAGCAGCATCTCGCGAATGGAGCCATCAACGTATCGAGCACCGGCGGACAGGCGCTCACAGTACACGAAGTCGCGACCATCAACCACCCAGCTAAAGGGATTGTGCTGCAGCAGGCTGAACTCGGTGCTCTCAACGATGGCATAGTCCTCCTGCGTCTCGAACATCATGCCAAAGATCGACGACCGAGGTAGCGTCTTATCGATTCGACCGGAAAGATCGGCAAAGGCGGTGCCGTTCAGAAACTCCTCGACGAAGCCCGGACCATCATGGGAATACGCCCGTTCGATTCGCTCACGGGCGACATCGGAGCACATCGCCGCACCGTACACCGCAAGGTTTCCACCCTTGGAATGACCTCCGCACAAAAGCGGCCCGTCAATCGCATCCGCCGCCTCGTCCACATAACGCGCCGCGGATTCCTGGGCCGGCACAGGATACCGGAACGCCATGTTAAAGTCCTCTTTCCAGCCCACAATCGTGCTGTCGGTCCCCCGGAAGGAAAGATAGCTAAACCCCGCCGGAAACCGGAACGCCATGGCTGCAAACTGCTCTGTCGCCACCACATCGCTCACGGCACGATAGCCGCAAACGTGCACGCCACGGTAGCGAGGACTTGCTGCCACGGCCTCCAGCAAGGCCTTGCTCCCCTCCGGGTCCCACAAGTCGTCAATCATGTCCCGGTAGCACTCGGCACGCAGCAGCTCGCGTACGTCTAGGCCCTGCCAGTTCGTCAGCTCCGCCATATCACCCGGCAAACGCAAATAGGACAACCACGCAAAGACCAGGCTATCCACCGCGCAGAACGGCCTCTCCTCAAACGGATCAAACGCCGTCTGGGCATAGGTTAAAAAATTAGGCGAATCCGACATGGCCCTCCCATCAACTATGGTGCATTGGGGCAACTATGGTGCATTGGGGTCAGGTTACTTTGCACCAAAAAGGCGCCCGGGCCGTGTGGACCCGGACGCCTTCATTGTAGCTTTTCGCTCTAGCGAGCTTGATTTAGCAGGAGAAGTCGACGCTGTCGATGATGTCCTTGAGGGCCTTGGCGGAGGCGGTGAGCTCATGCTGCTCGTCATCGTTCAGCGGCACGGGGACGCGACAGACGACGCCGTCGCGGCCAACGACCGTCGGCATGGAGATGGCAAGATCGGACAGGCCATACTCGCCCACCATGAGCGAGGAGACGGGCAGAACGGTCTGCTCATCGCGCATGACGGCGGTGCAGATGCGCTTGACGGCCATGGCGACGCCATAGTAGGTGGCGTGCTTCTTCTCGATGATGGTGTAGGCGGAGTTCTTGACGTCCTCGGCAATGCGCTTCTCGGCAGCCTCATGCTCCAGATGACCGTGAAGCTCGCAGAAAGTGTTCAGCGGCACGCCGGCAACCTGGGCGCTGGACCAAGCGACAAACTCAGAGTCGCCGTGCTCACCCATGACATAGGCCTGGACATCGCGCGGGTCAACCTCGACGTGGGCACCAAGCATCTGCTGCAGACGGCCGGTGTCGAGCACGGTGCCGGAACCGATGACGTGGCCCTCGGGCAGGCCGGACATCTTGATGGCGGCGTAGGTCAGAACATCAACCGGGTTGGAGACGATGAGCAGGATGCCGTCGAAGCCGGACTTCTTAATCTCGGGGATAATGGACTTAAAGATGTTGACGTTCTTGTTGACCAGGTCCAGGCGGGTCTCACCGGGCTTCTGGGCAGCACCAGCGGTGACGACGATCATGGCGGCGTCGGCGACATCGGAATAATCGCCGGCGTAGATCTTCATCGGCTCGGCAAACGTCATGCCGTGCGCGATATCCAGAGCCTCGCCCTCGGCGCGGTTCTTGTCCACGTCGATGAGGACCATCTCGGAGAACAGACCACTCTGCATCAGCGCGAACGCCGAAGACGAACCGACGAAACCGCAGCCGACAATAGCGACCTTCTTCTCGTTAACCATTAGAAACTCCCATCTCTCTCCACAAACAAGCCGCCCGGGAACGACCCGAGCGGCTTGCCGTAATCCCAATACATCCAATCGGGACTTTGATTATGCTCCTATTCGCAGGCAAATATCGACCGTTTACCGAAATTATTTGCAGGATTCGTAAAATAACTGCACGAAATCGGTTTCGAGCTATTGACGAGCCAAAATACCTTTCTAATACAGGCCCGCCTCACGAATGGCCTCGACGGCCAAAGCGATCTGATCGGGCGGCAGGACCAGCGCCATGCGCACGTGCCCCTCGCCCGAAGGGCCAAAGCTCGCGCCCGGCGTCACCACAACGCCGGCCTTCTCCATAAGCTCCTCGCAAAACGCCATGGAATCGGTGCGGCCACCGGGAAGCTTGGCCCACACAAACATAGATCCATGCGCGTTGGGGCGTTCCCAGCCCAGGCCCTCGAGACCGTCGCACAGGGCATCGCGGCGCTCCTGGTACTTCAGACGCTGCGCCTCGACCTCATCGCGCGGACCGTTCAGGCAGGCGATGGCAGCCTTCTGGATCGGGAAGAACATACCAAAGTCGATCTGGCCGCGCAGCTTGGCAAAAGCCGAGACCACATCCTCGCGACCGACCAAAAAGCCGATGCGCGCGCCGGTGACGTTAAACGACTTAGAGAGCGAAAAGAACTCAACGCCCACCTCGAGCGCGCCGGGATACTGCAAAAAGCTTCCGCCCGGCTCGCCGTCGAACACGATGTCGGAGTACGCGTTGTCATGGACGATGAGCAGGTCGTGCTCGCGGGCGAAAGCGATGATCTCCTCGTAGACCTCGGGCGTTCCAACCGAGCCCACCGGGTTGGCGGGCAGCGACACGATCATATACTTGGCACGATCGGCAACCTCGGGATCGATACCCGCCACATAGGGCAGGTAATTATGCTCGGCAACCAGCGGATAGTACTCGAGCTTGGCATCGGCGATCTTGGCGCCCGCCTCAAAAACCGGGTAGCACGGATCGGGCACCAAGATGGTGTCGCCCGGATCGAGCAGGGCCAGGCCCAAATGGCCCACGCCCTCCTGCGTGCCGTTGCACGACTGCACCATGGACGGCGTAATGCCCGAAACGCCAAAGCGACGCTCATAGTAATCGCATACGGCTTGCTTGAGCTCGGGCAGGTCGCGCAGGGCATACTTCCACATCTCAGGATCTTGGGCTGCTTGCGTGAGCGCCTCGACCACGTGGTCGTACGGCTTAAAGTCGGGCGTTCCCACGCTCATGTTGTAAATGGTCTTACCCTGAGCCTTCAGCGCGAGGAGCTTGTTGTTGAGCGAGGCGAAGACCTCCGCGCCAAAGCGGTCGAGACGCTGCGATGCCTGCATGGTGCCACCTTTCGATATAAAAAACGCGGCGCTCCGACAAGAGCGCCGCGCGATACGGGCCATCAGATTGCAAAAGTGTAACGCTTGCAAACCCCGTATTGGTTCAATTTAGCCAACCTTAGTCAATTGGATTGAGCGCGTCGATCTGCGCAAGCCACAGATGCGAGCTGGCGTCACTCGGCATACGCCAATCGCCGCGCGGGCTGAGCGTCACCGAGCCCACCTTGGGACCATCGGGCAGGCAGCTGCGCTTAAACTGCTGGGCAAAGAAGCGACGATAGAACGTACGCAGCCACGTGTGGACGGTCTTGGCGTCGTAGGCGCCCTCGAAGCTCTTGAGCGCCATGCGGTAGATCTTGCCGGGCTCAAAGCCAAAACGCAGCAGGTAGTAGAGGAAGTAGTCGTGGAGCTCGTACGGGCCCACCAAATCCTCAGTCTTCTGCGCAATCTCGCCGTCGCCCGTGGGCGGCAGAAGCTCGGGAGATACCGGCGTATCGAGGATATCGAGCAAGACCTCGGCAATACGCCCGCCAAAGACATCAGCCGCATAGCGCACCAGATGGCGCACAAGCGTCTTGGGCACGCTCGCGTTGACGGCGTACATGCTCATGTGGTCGCCGTTATAGGTAGCCCAGCCGAGCGCCAGCTCCGACAGATCGCCCGTACCGATGACAAAACCGCCAGCCTGGTTGGCCAGATCCATCAGAATCTGCGTGCGCTCGCGGGCCTGGCTGTTCTCGTAGGTCACGTCCTGCACGGCCGGATCGTGCTCAATGTCCTTGAAGTGCTGCTCCACGGCCGCGTGAATCGAAACCTCGCGGAAGTTCACGCCCAGGTCGCGGGCAAGTGACTCGGCATTCGACTTGGTACGATGCGTCGTGCCAAAGCCGGGCATGGAAACCGCCGTGATGCCCGTGCGCGGCAGCCCCAGCGCATCGAAGGCACGCACGGTCACAAGCAGTGCCAGCGTGGAGTCCAGGCCGCCCGAAAGGCCGATGACGGCCGCCTTGGTGCCCGTATGGGCAAGGCGAGTCTTGAGGCCAGCAGTCTGCAGGTCGAGGATGGTCTCGCAACGCTCGGCCAGGTCACCATGGTCGGCCGGAACAAAGGGCGCGCGCGGAAAAACGCGGTCGATGTCGCAGGCGTTGCGCAGGACGGGAGCCTCGGAGAGCGTGCCCTCAAAAGAGAACTCAACGGTCGTGGCCTCCGGCGCATCGTCCGCGCGGGTCCACGTCGTCGAGCGACGGCGCTCGGCAACCAGGCGGTCAAGGTCAACGTCGGCGACGGCCATATCGCAGGTAAGCAGTTTGGTCGCAGCGAGTTTGGAGCCGTTTTCGTAGACGAGGTTCTCGCCCGCAAAGACCATATCGGTCGTGGACTCGCCCTCGCTCGCATCGGCGTAAACATAGGCGCAGTACAGGCGCGCACTCTGATTGGAGATAAGGCTACGGCGGTAATCTGCCTTACCGATAATCTCGTCCGAGGCCGACGGGTTGAGAATCACCGTCGCACCGGCAAGCGTCATCTCGGTCGAAGGGGGCGCCGGCACCCACAGGTCCTCGCAGACCTCAACGCCCAGCGCCAGGTCCTCGGCGCCCTCATCACAGCAACGGTAGACAAGCCCCGAACCCAGCGGGACCGGACCCTGACCGGCAAATTCAACCCACACGGGATCCGCAGGCGCCGGAGCAAACCAGCGGCGCTCATAGAACTCGCCATAGTTAGGCAGATACTTTTTGGCCGTGAGGCCCAAAAGCTCACCTGCACAGCACACGGCGGCGCAGTTGTAGATATTCTCGGCAACTGCAACGGGAAGACCGATGGTAAAGACAATCGGCAGCTCGCGAGTTTCATCGAGGATGCGCACCAGCGCCGCCTCGCAGGCATGAAGCAGCGTGCGGTTATGGAACAGATCAGCCGCGGTATAGCCGCACAGGTTGAGCTCGGGCAGCACCAACGCGCGAACGCCACGCTCGGCAGCATCGCGAACAGCCGCCAGCGCAACCTCGGCATTGCCCTCGACATCGGCAACGCGAATCTGCGGCGACGCCGCCGCCACACGCAAAAAGCCATCGTTCTTAACTTGACCGTTTAGAAAATCGTTCATGCGAGCTCCAACACATCCGTTTAGCCGCAACGAGCGGCGGCGATAAAGTCCGCCTCCATTGTACTGTCAAGTTCAATCAGCGCTGGTGGGGCAGACTCATGATAAAAATTGAAAAGAGAAGTCAGAATGGCGTTTAGCAGTAGAACGAGATCTCGTCCACAAGGAAAAATGCCTTCCATTTAGAGCAAATCAATTCATGCTGAGCGGCGATAATTTCACAGAGGTCGTCAAGCGTGCTCCGGGGAATCTTCGCTTTGTTATTAGCGACAATGCAACCTCCCCTGCGAGTCAGCCAGATTTTGGCCGAGTTATCTGAAGGCGCTCCCTTGCAAACATGGACATGGATTGGCTCGCCCGCTTCGTTGGACCAAAAGAAGACCCTATAGCCGCCAATAAGAAAAAGGCTAGGCAACTTTAGCTCCTCCGTTTGCGGCGTAGCGATACAGTAGATGGGCGTTATTGCTCAGAAAAGTCTCAAAACCTCGCTTCTCCTCGTCGGTAAAACGCCCCTCCCACATGGTCCAATTGTAAGAAGGCAACTCGCAACGAGCGGAGTCGAAACCCTCTGCCGTCGGTCGTTCAAAATGCACGATGACCTTTTCGATATCGCCATCTGTGATCAGGTCAGAATGAATGACCTCGGTACCATCTTCGAATGTCATATACGGGTACATCACGTAAACCACCTCGCAATCATTAATTCAGTTTAGCATCAAGCTAGTGCACCAATGATAGCAAGCCCCCTTGATGAGTTGATGGCATCTGTTGCCAGCACGATCGACGGCGGTCCGGATTGTTGGGCCCCGGCCATAATCGACCGCCACGAAGCGTTCATCCGCAGGTGCGTGGCATAGCGCCTAGAACACTAGCTGAGACAAGGACACTATCGCTGGCATAGTGAACATAGACAGAAGGGTGGTAACACAGACTGTTCCACATGCATATCGATAGTCCTTATTATGCTGCTGGGCAAAGATAGCTACATTCGCGCCGGTGGGGGTCGCAGCCGCAATCAGCAGCGCCATCTTAATTGACCTATCACATGGAAAGAGACATAGGAACAGGAGCGAAAGAATCGGAATGACAAGCAGCCTGACCGATGAGACGGCAAACAAGCTTTTCGCCCTCAGGAGCGCCATCAAATCAGACTGAGCAAGATAGATACCGAGAGTCATCATTGCTAGCGGAGTGTTGAGCCCCGAGATATACGAAAGCACTGACTGTGCCAGAGGGACCGTTGGGACACGAAGGATAAAAATCAAGAAACCGCCCAATAAAGCCATGACCATTGGACTTGTCAGGATCGCTTTAGGACTCATACATTTTTTAGACCCCGACAGCAGATACTGCCCGTATGTCCATTGCATGGCATTGAGAAGAGCGATCATGCACGTGATGAAAAACACGGCATCTTTTCCAAGCGCCGCTTCAACAAGGGGTATTCCCACAAATCCAGCATTCGAGAATGCCGCAGCAAAAATGTCGATGGGACGGCCCCTGAACAACAGGCGGGCAACAACGCAAGCGAGCAACAACATCGCCGCCGACAGCATTAAGGTCATTCCCAACTCATACATCCTCTGAAACGAATACTCGATCCAAAATGATTTGAGAATGATTGCGGGAATCACAAGGTTGATGAGCAACTTTCCGAATTCTATTGCAGCCTGCTCGCTCAATATGCCCAAGCGGTTTAGAGCGTAGCCCATTCCCATGAGCAAAAACATGATAAGGACTTGTTGGATGAGAGGTTCAATGATTGACACAATACATGCTCCGTATAATCCTGACCGGTTCATCTACCACGATGGTCTATAGCGCCTGCTATAGCGCGGCACCGACCGCCTGAATGATTCGCGCAACGAACGCATCGGCAACCCCGCGCGGCGTTCGCGAGTTGTAGGTTTCAAAATACTTGCCGTAGTCTTCCTGAGGCACAAGGTAGTTGCAGTACGTGTTCGCATAGCCGATAACAAAGACGTTGTATTGGCTAAACGCCCTCTTAAAATCCAAGCCTAATGTGCTACACGTATCGCATGGCATCGTGATAAAAATGCAGTTACCAATTACCGCAAACTGGCTCGGAAGCTCAAGCTCGATTTTCCCCATCGAGAGCTTAAGCTGTTGCCGCTTAAGGAGAAGGTCTCGCATCGGGCTCGCATCCATAGCCTCTATCCGATTGGTCATCTCGATCCAATCCGGATCTGTTTTTGCATCGTAGACACTCTTCATGCTGATAGAGCCCCAACGCGGAGTATCAACTCTGAGTGCCGCGCGCTCACGCTTGGATTCAATTTGAGCGCAAAGTTCGTTAGCCGTACGCTCGAGTTCGGCAACTCCCTCCCCTTGCCGATAGAAACGCGTCGACACATCCCCGCACGTTCCGTTGACGCAAAGTACAGGACAGCCATATTTCCTCTCCAAACGCTGCCTGACATGCCCAATCAAATCAGCAGAGAGGACGGCGCTTTTCCCATTAAGGATGGTAGGATGAGCGGACATGAACAGCATTTTTCCAATTGGGCGACCACCTTGAGCGTCCTCAAACGAGAAAATACTTACCTGTTTATCGGCCGGACCGCCCTGAACATTTCGATTCCCGTACAGTCCCTCGATGCCTAACATCTCCATCGATACGGTCGCCTTCGACCTGGACGTCCATGCAGATACCGCCGCCTCGGTAGCCAAGCCAATCAAATCACTCGTCAATTCGGTTTCAGGTAACGTGTCCTCGTAGGCAAGCTTAAAATAGCATGGTGCAGAATGGGTATGAATGCATGCGACGACGATATTGCTCGAATCGATGCCCGTTTTTGACGATACGGCGTTCTTGACCGAAAGGGAAAAATCTTTCGACACCATTATTGAATCGAGCTCGATAAGAATAAACGGGACAAGATCAACACAGACAGCGCTAGCGTTGACCTCAATAGGATCAAGAACATCCGTCCAGGCACCTTTTCTGTTGTAGCCGCCCATGCGGCAAGGAGACTGGGGTGTTACGTCAATCTTCGAGATTCCAAACTCTATGTTCATTCCAACTCCAACTCTTCGCGGCACACGCCGCCCAAACATCGGAAATAGAAATACAAAAAGAGAAGGGCGTCATGGACGCCCTTCCAATGCGTCCTGCCACACGCAGGCCGTAGAAAACTTAACGCTCGGAAACGGGACCATTCTCGAGCTCATCCGCCGTAAAGCCCAGGAAATACGTGCCCAAGGCGCTCACAAGGAAGCCTGCACCAGCAGCGATTCCAAAGTTGATGAGATTCTGGGTCCCGCCGCCCGCAAACGCGAGGAACTCCAAGAAGTTAGATGCCGCGCCGGCAGTATAAACCGTGGCTCCGAGAGCGATTGCAAGCGCACCGGCAACAAAGGATCCGATAATCTTCCAGACAAACACGCGGCGATAGCGCAGCATCATGCCGTAGATGAAAGGCTCGCCGACGCCTCCGACAATGTTTGCGACCAAATAGCCGAATGCCATGCTCTTCTCGTCTTTATCGCACAGCTTGAGCCAGGTCGCCACCTCGCAGCCGAAGGTCGCCCAAAGGCTAACGCCCGTCGCAACCAAAACAAAGCTGTCGGTTCCCACAGTCATATAGTTAGCGATGGCAATCATCGCAACCGCCACATGCATGCCGGTAATAATCATTGGGCACCAAAGACCCGCCAGAATACCTCCTCCGAGGATGGCGGCGATACCACCGGAAGTACCAAGGAACTCAAAACCGGCGGCGAGGGCATTACCGGCCCATGAACCAACAGGGGCGAGAGCGCAGAGAGACACAGGAACAGCGACGACCATGGTAAGGAAAGGCGCGAAAACCGTTGAAAGGGTATCTGGCACATATTTGCGGAAGAAGCGCTCGATATAACTCATCGCCCACACGGACAGAAGAATGGGAAGGACCGTCTTTGTGTAGTTTGCGGCGACGCAGGGAATGCCATAAACGGAGAACTGAGCTCCATCGGTCGCAAGCTGAATCATGGTCGGGTCGATAAGAATGCCGCCCATAAAGGCACCGAGGACAGGCGTTACGCCAATGTTCTTAGCCGCATTATAGCCAAGGTAGATGGGGATAAAATAGAACGCTGCGTCATAAACCATGTTCATCAGAACATAAAGGTCGCTTGTGTCGGACAGCACGCCCGCCATCGTAGGTCCCAGCACCACCGCTACGGTCTTGAACAGGCCAGCACACATTAGGACGGGGATCATAGGCACCATGGAGCTTGACAGGTAGTTGAGGATGTTATTGCCAATAACCTTAGGTGTGAGCTTCTGCTTAGGAGCATCAAGGTTCTCGTCGATGGCGTCCTGCTTGGCAAAGCCGCCGATCTTGCAGAGCTCGTCATAAACCTTGGGCACGTTTTGGCCCACGATTACCTGGAACTGCCCTCCGGAGATTTGAGCACCCAACACACCGCCAATCTTCTTCACTTCTTTGATATCGGGGGCATCGATATCTTTGAGGTTAAAACGCAGGCGCGTCATACAGTGCGCAACAAACGTCACGTTCTCCTTGCCACCGACGGCCTCGAGCACGTCCGCGGCGATTTTCTTATTGTCAGTCATAGCTGAACTCCCTTGCTTTTCTGTCTTCCCGTTTGCGCACACGCGAAGAACCGATTACGGCAGGCCTGACACGAGGCAAATCGAGAAAAGCAAGAAGAAGACAAAAACAGAAGAGCCCCAAAGCACAAAGCGGACAGGGAACTGTCTACGTCATGCTTCGAGGCTCTTCTCGAATAACACCTTATGTGACTATGAAACTACATCCAACAGTTGCTTTTACGAAAGTCGAAACCGGCCAACGGTCAAACTTCAGCGGCGAGCGGTCGATTAGGACCTAGATCCCGCGCAGACGCGATTGACGTGGAGCATCAGGTAGACCTTCTCTTCATCGGCGAGCCCGGCGTCAAAGCGCTCTTCGATAAGCGCGGCCATGCGGTCGACGCACACGGCCACGTCGGGATGCTGCTCGCAGAGCGGTCCGTAAAGCGCGCCGTTCTCCGTGTTGAGGGGCTCTCCTGTCTGCACGCGTTCTAACAGGTAGCGCACGTGCGTGGCATAACGGCAAAAGTCAAAGCCGTCGCGGTCCACGCAAACCCCCAGCTCGGATTCGATAATCTTGGTGAAGCTCTCGAGCATCACCTCGTCCTTACGCACCGTATTGGATTTGGCCTTTGAAGACGAGGCGACCACGCTGTTGACGATACAGAGCGCGATACCGCTCGCCTCCCCCCGCGGCATCTTGACGTTGAAGCCGCGATTGATGCCCTCGATCGCGAACTTGGCGATCTTGTACTCAATGGGGTACATCTGCTGCACATCATAGGAGAGCGGCATCTGCACAAACATATGCTCGCGGCAGCGTTTGATGGCAAAGGCGATATGGTCAGCCATGGTAAAGGGAAGGTTTGCCGAGAGCTCGCGCGAGATGTTGGAGCGAGCGATATCGGCAATCTGGGCGGAGAACTCCATCACCTGAGGATCGATCTCGTCGAGCAGCGCTAGGTAGCGCGAGTCGACACCGTAGAAGGTTCGCTCGATCTTATCGAGTGTGACCTCATCGGGGCCATTGGGAAACCCGATACCGCGGCCAATTGCCACGAGTTCACGGCCCTTGGCGTTTACGCAGATAACCGTATTGTTGTTGATCCGCTTAAGGATTTTCATGACGCTCCCTACCCGGCGCAAGCAACAGCGCCGCGAGCCCGATTATTCCACGGGATTTCAAATCCGGTCAACCTTCCTTTCGACATCCGAACGATTCGCCCCGTCTTCATTCGATCAGCCTGAGAAGAAGTTTCGCGCTTTGGTGAGTTGATGGTGTTGCGGGCGAATCCATCTCCGGTTCACACCGACTGGGTACCCTGAGGGCTGAACAACCTGTCGCAGCACTAAACGAACCGGGAGGACCCCGTATGACGACTGAATATACCGACGCGCCGCGCACGCGCGTCATGACGCCGGCATCGCTCAACAACGGCGTGCACGAGAACCATTCCATCGGACAGACCATGGCCATCGCACCCAAAAAGGGCCTGTTTGACGACATTTCCATTCCCCAGATCATCGCCGGCGCCGCAGCTGCCGCCACGAGCGTCGCGCTTGCCTCCAAGATTGGTATCGCTGGTTCAGTAATTGGCGCCGCCGTGAGCTCGGTCATCACCGTTGTGTCCTCGCAGGTCTACCGCCACTTTATCTCTGCCAGCGCCGAAGCAATCAAGGGCACGCATGCCGCTGTCGACTACCCTGCCGGCGCCTACGAGCCCGTTGAACCCGATGTCGAGGAGCACCTAGGTGGCGCCGCGACCACGCAGGAAATGCGCCAGGTTGCGGGACGCGCGACCACGGCGCGCGTCGCCCCTAACAGTCTGCGCGCCAAGGCGGCGGCAGAGCGCAGCCAGACGCAAAAGAAGGTCATCGTCTTCTCGATCGCCATCGCCATCGTCGCGGTCATCGCCTGTACCGGCGCCATCCTTATTACCACCGCCGGTGAGGGTCTGGGCGAGCGCCCCGAGCCAATCCTTTCGTCGCGCACGACCGAGAGCGATGCAAATGGCACCACCCAGTCGCAGAATCAGCAGGCACAGACGGACGACACGCAAGACAGTTCTACCTCTGCCGATTCGTCCGCGAACACCCAAAACCAATCGCAGGGTACCGATTCCTCTACGGCCAACAGTGGCACGCCGTCCGGCACGACCGACTCAAGCCAAACGACTGACGGTTCGCAGCCGAGCACGGGCGGTCAGACGAGCGACACCACTTCGGGAACGGGCACAGCAGACAGCAGTAACACCAACAGCTCGAACAGCTCGAGCGGAACCGCGTCCGGCACGGCATCTGGCAACTCGAGCCAAGGCACGGCATCGGGCAACTAAGCACATTTGCCTCTCACAGATAACCGACCTGTACAACGGGCGCGAATCGAAAGCGGTTCGCGCCCGTTTGCCTTGGGCGCCGTCATGGCGAGCGCCATGCGATGGTAAGATGCTTTACATGTGTAAAGAGGAGATTTGCCATGAGCAAGACAATAGTTACGCCCACGCTTTCGCTGGGCAACCACATCTATCTGTATCGCCTGCTGCGCGATGCAATCGGATGCGGTAAGCAAACGTTTATGACGCAGGTCGAGGAGGCTCTCGCCGCTGGCGACATGGCTGCTTATGACCTGGGCTTCGAGTCCACGCGCGAATTGCTCGAGGAACTCGACGACTGCATTAAGCTGACTGTCTTTAAGGGCGGTCGCCTGTATGCCACGGTCATCGCCAACGAGGCATGGGATGCCGCACTTGCCAAGGGCGAGGACAAGCCCAAGGCCACCAAGGGCGCCAAGCAGTCCTACAAAAAGAAAAAGCGCGGCGAGAAGGACCTGAAGGCCGTGCGTCCCAAGCACGTTAAGCTTCCCGAGCCCGAGTCCGTGGCCGAAGTCGCTCCGGAGCCCGAGCCCGAGACAGAGATCGAAGTCGCTATTGAGGTAGCAGCAGAAGCCGAAACCGAAATCGCCGCCACGACCGATCCCGAAGTCATATCCGAGCAGGAAGTAACTGCGGAGCTCAACGAAGCGCCCAAGTCGACAACCGAAGAAGCCGCTGACCAACCCGAGACGCCTGCGTTCCAAAACAGCGATGTCTTTGGCAACGAGGCCGAGGACGATCAGTCCGACGAGCCCGCCGATCAAGGCGCTACCGAATCGGCACCGGAGCCCGAGACGCCGCTGCCCGCCATCTCGCTCACGGTCGTCTATGACCCCGAGAACGCCAATGCCGGCATCACCACCATGGCATCCACGCCCATCGAGGCAAAGTCGAGCGTCGAGAACGGGAACGCAACGCAGGTTGAGGTTGAAACTGAAGCTGCAGACGCGCCCGTCACCATGAAGCCCGCGGATTCCACAATCAAGCCGAAGACGACGCTGGAGCCCGCACCCGTCATCGAATCCGTGCCCGCCTCTGCTTGCGACCAAATTCCCGCACCGGCACCGGCTTCGGTACTCGCAGAGGCCCCAACCCCCGCACCTGCAGCGCCCGCCATCCCCGAGGACTTCCCCGTCGATTTCGCAACCGAAGTCTTCTGCCCCGGCCCGTTGCTACACCAGCTGTCGACCTATCTCCCCTACGGCGCCGACACGCTCGGCATCGTCGGCGAGTACTACTGGATCGCTCGCGAGCTCGGCACCATCGACGTCGCACGCAACCGCGCAAGCTTCCCCCTGCGCTACACGCAGGCCGGCGAGCGCCGTGAGGTTACCGTGCGCATTCGCCGCAATACCACCGGCAGTCTCGGAGCCCCCTGGACCATCGACAAGGTCGAAGAACCTGCGCAGTAACAGATAACGGCTCAAATCCAAACCAGGATTTGAGCCGTTTTTGCTTATTCGTTTAAATTGCTCATTTGTCGATGCTTCGTGACCGACAGCGAGCGAGTCGCAAGTGCCCCAGGTTGCCGTGAAAGAGGAGCGACGCGTACTTTGGTACGCGAGCGACGGTTTGAACGGCAAGATGGGGTACTTGCGGCACGCGCAGCGTCGAGCAGTTACGCGGTTTGGTAAAACCGCGTAACAAACCTAGTCACGCGTCAGCTTGCGGTGGATACGATGCGGCTGGGCTGCGTCCTCGCCCAGGCGCTCGATGCGATTGGCCTGGTAGGCCTCAAAGTTGCCCTCGAACCAATACCAGTTGCCCGGATTCTCGTCGGTGCCCTCCCACGCCAGAATGTGCGTGGCGACGCGGTCCAGGAACATACGGTCGTGGCTAATGACCACCGAGCAGCCCGGGAACTCGAGCAGCGCCGCCTCGAGCGAGGACAGCGTCTCGACGTCGAGGTCGTTCGTGGGCTCGTCGAGGAGCAGCAGGTTGCCGCCCTGCTTGAGCGTAAGCGCCAAGTTCAGACGGTTGCGCTCGCCACCGGAGAGTACGCCAGCGCGCTTCCGCTGGTCCTGGCCCTTAAAGCCAAAGCTCGCCACGTACGCGCGGCTCGGAACCTCGGTCTCGCCGACCATCATGTGGTCCAGGCCGTCCGAGACGACCTCCCACAGGTTCTTATCGGGGTCGATGCCGGAACGGTTCTGGTCGACGTAAGAAATCTTGACGGTCTCGCCCACCTCGAGCTCGCCCGAAGTCAGCGGCTCCAGACCCACAATCGTCTTGAACAGCGTGGTCTTACCGACACCGTTGGGGCCGATGACGCCCACGATGCCGTTGCGCGGCAGGGTGAACGAAAGGTCATCGATGAGCACGCGGCCATCGAACTCCTTGTGCAGGTGATGGGCCTCGAGCACCTTGTTGCCCAGACGCGGGCCCACAGGGATGCGGATGTCGGTCCAGTCGAGCTTCTGGCTTGCGCGGGCCTCGGCCTCCATCTCCTCGTAGCGAGCCAGACGGGCCTTGTTCTTGGCCTGGCGAGCCTTGGACGAGCTGCGTACCCACTCGAGCTCGGCCTCCATGCGCTTGGCGAGCTTGGCGTCACGGTTGCCCTGGGCCTCGATACGCGCGGCCTTGGTCTCCAGATACGTGGAGTAATTGCCCTTGTAGGGATAAAGGTGACCGCGGTCGACCTCGCAGATCCACTCGGCAACGTTATCCAGGAAGTAGCGATCGTGTGTGACGGCAAGCACCGCGCCCTGGTAGTTGTGCAGGAAGTGCTCGAGCCACAGGATCGACTCGGCGTCCAGGTGGTTCGTGGGCTCGTCGAGCAGCAGCAGGTCGGGAGCCTCGAGCAGCAGCTTGCACAGGGCCACGCGACGGCGCTCGCCGCCAGAGAGCACGTTGACCGGCATGTCGGAATCGGGCAGCTGCAGGGCGTCCATGGCCTGACCGAGCTTGGAATCGATATCCCAGCCGTCGGCGGCGTCGATCTCGTCCTGGAGCTTGCCCATCTCGGCCATGAGGGCGTCCATATCGCAATCCGGGTCGCACATCTCCTCGCCGATCTTGTTGAAGCGATCGACCTTGGCAATCATATCGCCAAACGCCATGCGCACGTTCTCGATGACGGTCTTGTCGTCATCGAGCGGCGGCTCCTGCTGCAGAATGCCCACGGTGTAGCCGGGGGTAAGCCTGGCATCGCCGTTGGAGACTTCCTCGATACCGGCCATGATCTTGAGCAGGGTCGACTTACCCATGCCGTTGGGGCCCACGACGCCGATCTTGGCACCGGGGTAGAAGCTCAGGGTCACGTCGTCAAGGATTACCTTGTCGCCATGGGCCTTACGAGCCTGATACATCTGGTAGATAAACTCCGCCATTTGCCTGTTTTATCCTTTCTACCTTCTGTTTCCCTATTCTTGATTCGCTTTAGTGGAAACGAAATGAGGAAACCAGCTCTGAAACTAAACGAAAAAGGGGCATGGTTGCCCACACCCCCTAATACTACCTGGGAAAAATCCCCCGGAACATACTATGAACTGCGTACGCTAGTTTTCCGCAACCTTAACGAGCGGCTCGCTGCGATTTGCGCCACAGCAGATACGAATAGACGTAGGCAGCTCCAGCTGAACCAAACGCCAGAACCGCAATCACCGCGGCGACGACTTCACTCGAAAGCACGCTACCCGCCACGCCCATCACAATCAGGCCAACGCCCAGCACCATAAAGCAGGCACCGCCAAAACGCTGCGTACGGCGCCAGTTTTCGGGATCGGCAAGCGCCCAGGGCGTCTTGATACCGAGCGTGTAGTTCTGCTTTACGCGCGGTAAGTAGTTGCCCATACCAATAAAGAGCAAGCCGATAGCGCCTGATACCAGCAAATTGACCGTTCCTACCACCGGCACGATGCCCCACACCGTTAGCTCCCCCAGCCAGCTTATGGCACACATGAGCAGCGTGAAGGCGATTACGAAGCCCTGATAGAACTTACCCGAGGTCCGATACGCCTCGCCCTTGGGGTCAATGCGTGGCACGACGTAGAACATCGCGAGAAGTGCCAGAGGCAACACGCCGAGCGCGGAGGCCATCCAGCTAGGGCCCCAACCGTCGACGGCGCCATTCGCGCCCCAGTGCGTGGGAATCTGCGCCGGCAGGCTCGGCATCACTATCAGATGCGCTGCGACATTGGCAACGCACAGAGCGACCAGTGCAATCCACACGCGCGACGATACCCCCGTGGCGTGAATGCCCTTGTTTTCGTTATTCATCCTTATCACCTTCAGTGTTTGTAAAGCCCATAAACCAGCCAATCAAGTCCTGCATGACGGTGGTATTTAAGCTGTAAACGATGTTTTGGCCATGGCGCTCATCGGTCACCAGCCCGGCGTTTTTAAGCGTTGCCAGATGATGGCTGAGCGACGGTTTGCTTATGTCGAAATGCTCGGCGAGCTCCCCCGCCGTGCAATTGCCCTCGCGCAGCAGTTCTAAAATGCGCCGCCGCGTTGGATCCGCCAGCGCCTTAAAACCTTCTCCCGGCATAGAACCTCCTCTCGCTATCTCTCGCGACGTGCACACTATACTCGTTATTTAGATGTTTGTCTAATTATCTAATAGCAATGTTATGTATAGAACATTCGTTCGTTTTTAGATACAATGGGTCCAGAAGCAGATGGGCCAGCTCCCTCTTCCCAAGAAGGAGATGGACTATGAGTATTAACGATGTCCTGACGTTGTTGTTGCTTGTAATCGCGGCTGTGGAGCTCGGCATCCACATTGGAGGTCGAATGAAATAGCCGCCCCCGCGTAATGCGAAGACGGCCACTTCTCACGCTACAAACGTGTTTGGGAGTTGGCCAACCCGCTGCAACGGGTGCCATCTGCTTCATCTTATGCGAATCACTGCCTCATTTCAACAAGCCCCTAGGGCTCAAATGGAATCGCGATAATACCTATAATGGCGATAGCTAAAACACGATTCGCTTCCCCATCGGAGGATGTCTATGACCGAAACCACAGCCGCAACTCCCAACGAGACGCGCGATGCCAAGCTCGAGATCATCATGGGCCGCGAGGCACTCGACAAGCTCGCCGATGCCACGGTGCTGGTACTCGGCTGCGGAGGTGTGGGCTCCAACTGCTGCGAGGCACTCGCCCGCGGCGGCATTGGTCATTTTGTAATTCTGGACAAGGACATCATCGCGCCCAGCAATATCAATCGCCAGGCCATCGCCTTTCACAGCACCATCGGCAAGCGCAAGGTCGATGTTATGGAAGCCATGATCCACGATATCAATCCTGCCGCCACCGTTATCAAACGTACCGAATACCTGCTGAGCGACAACATCGATGATTTCTTCGCGAGCGTTTTGGAGCAGACGGGCGGCAAGCTCGACTACGTCGTCGACGCCATCGACACCATCTCGGCCAAGCTCACCATTGCCAAATATGCTCAGGACCACGGCATTCGTTTGGTTAGTTCCATGGGCGGGGCCAACAAGCTCCATCCCGAGTGCCTGCGCTTTGCCGACATCTTCGATACGGTACGTGACCCCATGAGCCGCATTATGCGCAAAGAATGTAAGAAGCGCGGAATCAAGAGCCTACATGTACTGTTTAGCTGCGAGGAATCGGTTAAAACCCAACCCCGCGACCCGTCCAACATCCACGAGCGTACCGAGTTGGGTACCGCCAGCTTTATGCCGCCCATCATGGGTCAGATGATCGCCGGCGAGGTTATCCGTCAGATCAGCGGGCGCGGGTGCGAGCGCGTGCGCGCCGACGGCCAGCGCTTGGACTAGCAGGATGCCCTGCGATGGAACCGCGATTCTTTGACACGCATTGTCATCTTGATTTGATGCTCAGCCCCGATGCTGCAGCCAGCGAGTCGGCGGCGTTGGGTCTGGGGCTCTTTGACTGCGGGGTCGACCCACGCGACTTCGCGGCAGCAAAAAAGCGGGCCAGCCGCCACCCAAACATTATCGCGGGCGCCGGCCTCCATCCCTGGTGGCTCGCCGACGGCCGCTGCGGTCCTGCCGAAGTCAATCTGCTTTGCGAAGTTGCTGACCAAGAGCGCTATATCGGCGAGGTAGGACTCGACTTTTCCGCGCGCTTTGCCGGAAGCGAACCGCTTCAAATACAGGCACTTGACCGTCTCTGCGATGCACTCGTGCAGTACCCTCTCGCCGGGCGCGTGATATCAATTCACGCTGTTCGTTCGGCAGGAACCGTACTGGACGCCCTTGAGTCATATGGATTACTCACCCCAAGCCCCAACTCCCCCGCCATCATCTTCCACTGGTTTAGCGGCACCTCGAACGAGTTCGACCGTGCGCGAAACGCAGGCTGCTATTTTTCCGTGAACGAGCGGATGCTCGCTACCAAGCGCGGTCGTGAATACGCCCGACAGATCCCACTCGACCGTCTGCTGCTCGAAACCGACGCTCCAGCCGAACCGCAAGCAGATGCAAGCGCGCGACAGCTCATCACATCGCTAAAAAGCGCCTCCCTGCACATCGCCGAACTTAAAAACTGCGCCGAGGAGAGCGTCGAATCAACCGTTTTAGGAAATTCGCACTCCATATTTGACTTCAACTGACCCCGGTGGGCAAAAAACGCCAAATATGAGTACTGCTGCAAAGCTAGTAGCATTATATTGTGACAAAAGAACGCCTTGATAATGTACAGCTGTTCATTATCAAGGCGTTTTAGCATGGCTAAAGCCATATTTAACAGGTTATAATCGCCCCCAGGCGCTCAACCAGGGCCTTAAAAGCATAATTTCCCTGTTACTAAATTAGTGACAGTACTCATATTTGGCATTTTTTGTCCACGAACCCCTAAAGAGCCTCCAACAGACCCCCTAAGAAAGCTCAAGCAGCTCGGGCAGCTGGTCGATAATCTTGTCCGCGGCATCCTGGCTAAAGCCAAAGCGTTCCTCGCGCTTGGCAACGACCGTCAGGCCGGCTCGCTTGCCGGCAGTGATGCCAGGCACCGAATCCTCAACGCAGCAGCAGCGATTCGCGGGCAGCCCCAGCAGGTCCAGCGCATGCAGGTAGATGTCGGGCTCGGGCTTGCTCTCCTTAAACTGCTCGCCACTCACCACATACTCAAAGGCATCCGACAGCCCGCATGCGTTGAGCACTTCTTCGATGCTATCCATGGGAGACGAGCTGGCAAGCGCCACGCGAACGCCACGGCGCGGCAGCTCTCGAATCGTATCCACGGCGCCCGGGTTAATCAAAGCCTGATAGTCGCGCGAACGCTTATGCGCCCACTCATCCCAACGGGCCAACGCTTCCTCGCCAGTGAAATGCCCCTTACCGGCGCGCTCAAACCAATCGACCAGCATATGCAGGAAGAACTGATGCGAGGTACCGACTTGCCCATTCAACTCCTCTTGAGTCAGGTTAAGCCCAAGCTCCTTGGCAAACGCGGCAGTCTCGCCCAGGTAGTAATACTCGGTATCGACAATGACACCGTCCATGTCAAAGATAACGGCGTCGAACGGAAATGCGGACACGGCACCCTCCCTAACAAAAGGGCGCCCGCAAGCAGGCGCCCAAACCATGCATTAATCGGCGATTCTAACCCAGCAGCTTATCCAGCGCCACTGCAATACCGTCTTCGTTGTTATTGGCGGTTACCATCTGGGCAACTGCCTTAACCTCATCGACGGCGTTGCCCATGGCAACACCGGTGCCGGCCCACTCAATCATGGACTTGTCGTTCTGGCCGTCGCCAAACGAGACGACCTCGCTGGCATCGATACCGAGCTTGGGCAGGGCACCCTCGAGCGCACGGGCTTTGTCGATACCGGGCGCCGTGTACTCAAAGTACCAGTCGGCCGTAAACATGCCCGAAAGCGTCTGGGTAAAGGGCGCATACATCTCCTCGTAATGCGCCTGCAGGTAGGTCGGATCACCCGCCGTCAGCAGCTTGTCCACGGGATAAGCGTCCACGACCTCATGCAAGCTCTCGACCTCGCGAATCTTAAGATCGCACGCATCGCGCTCATACTTGACGATATTCTTCTGCGAACCGTCCGGCAGTGTGATCATGCAATGGTACGAGTCCTCGACGTGCAAATCGCGACCGAGCGAAATCATAGGGATCACGTCATAGTTTTGCAGATGATCAATCAGACGGTGCAGTTCGTCAGCCGGCATGGCCTGGTCAAAAAGGACCTCATCGGTCTGAGCGTCGACCACGTGCGCGCCATTAAAGGCAACTAGCAGACCGTCATGGTTTTGAAGGTCGAGCTCCTGCGCCAAGGCGTGCAACCCCCATGCGGGACGGCCCGAAGCCAAGATGAGCTTAATGCCCGACTCCTGCGCCGCGAGCAGCTTCTCGCGCGTACGCGGGCTGATGACCTTTTGGTCGTTGGTGAGCGTACCGTCGATATCCATTGCGATGGCTTTGATTGCCATATATGCCTCCCCATCATTGAACAACCTTGTCTGAGCCATCATACAGAACACCCACGGCGGCTCTGTCTGCAACGGGTAAAAAGTCATATTGTCCCGAACATGAACGGCGCGCCTTCGACGATTGCGATGCCCGTCGAGGCGCCTCCCGATACATTCCATCCTATCCAAATAGCAAGGGCCCGTATCCCAACGGATACGGGCCCCTTTCAGCCATAAGCCAGCTCGGCCGTAAAAACTACTTGCGGTGAGCGCGGTAGAACTCGATGAGCGCCTGGGTCGAAGCGTCCTGCTCGGCCTTGGCAGCGTCGTCGTGGAAGGCCGGGGTGATCTGCTTGGCAAGCTGCTTGCCCAGCTCAACGCCCCACTGGTCGTAGGAGTCGATGCCCCAGACCGTGCCCTCGACAAACGTGATGTGCTCGTACAGGGCGATGAGCTCGCCGAGCGCAAACGGGGTCAGCGTGTCACCGAAGATCGAGGTCGTCGGACGGTTGCCCTCAAAGCAGCGGGCCGGGACGATCTGCTCGGGCGTGCCCTCGGCGCGCACCTCATCGGCCGTCTTACCAAAGGCGAGCGCCTTGGTCTGGGCCAGGAAGTTGCCCAGGAACAGCTCGTGCACGTCCTGACCGCTGTCGGTCGCAGGGTTGGCGGTATTGGCGAAGGCAATGAAATCGGCCGGAACCACCACGGTGCCCTGGTGCAGCAGCTGGTAGAAGGCGTGCTGACCGTTGGTGCCGGGCTCGCCCCAGAAGATCTCACCGGTATCGGAGGTCACAGCGCTGCCGTCCCAGCGGACGTGCTTGCCGTTGGACTCCATGGTGAGCTGCTGCAGGTAGGCCGGGAAACGGTGCAGGTACTGGCAGTACGGCAGCACGGCGTGGCTCTTGGAACCGAAGAAGTTGACGTACCAGACGTTGAGCAGGCCCATCAGCGCGACGGCGTTGTTCTCGAGCGGCGTGTTGCAGAAGTACTCGTCGATGGCGTGGAAGCCCTCGAGGAACTGCTGGAAGCGCTCGGGGCCGAGCACGACGATCAGCGACAGGCCCACGGCGGAGTCGACAGAGTAGCGGCCACCGACCCAGTTCCAGAAACCAAAAGCGTTAGCGGGGTCGATGCCGAAGGCCTCGACCTTCTCGAGTGCGGTGGAAACGGCGACAAAGTGCTTGGCCACGGCCTCGGCGTTCTGCTCATCGGAGCCGTCGATGGCGCCCTGAGCCTTGAGCTGCTCGAGCATCCAGGTCTTGACCTCGCGGGCGTTGGTGAGGGTCTCGAGCGTGGTGAAGGTCTTAGAGACGATGATCACGAGCGTGGTCTCGGGATCCAGACCCTTGAGCTTCTCGGCCTGGTCGTTGGGATCGATGTTGGAGATATAGCGGCAATCGATACCGGCGTCGGCATAGGGACGCAAGGCCTCGTAGGCCATGACCGGGCCCAGATCGGAGCCGCCGATGCCGATGGACACCAGGTGCTCAATCTTCTTGCCGGTAACACCCTTCCACTCACCGGAGCGCACGCGCTCGGCGAAGGCATACATGCGGTCGAGAACCTCGTGCACGTCGGCGACGACGTCCTGGCCGTCGACGATGAGCTGGCCCTTCTCGCTTGCCGGGCGGCGCAGCGCGGTGTGCAGGACGGCGCGGTCCTCGGTGGTGTTGATGTGCTCGCCGGAGAACATGGCGTCGCGGCGCTCCTCGAGCTTCACCTCGCGGGCAAGATCGCACAGCAGCTTGACGGTCTCATCAGTCACCAGGTTCTTGGACAGGTCGAAGTGCAGGTCACCGGCGTCAAAGCTCAGCTTGTTCACGCGCTCGGCATCGGCGGCGAACCAGGCCTTGAGGTCGATACCCTCGGCCTCGAGCTTCTCCTGATGGGCCTCGAGCGCCTTCCAAGCGGCAGTCGACGTAGCATCGATAGGTGCGGCAACAGTTGCCATAGAGTCCTCCTCAGCATACGGGCACACGCCTCCATGCGCCCGGACATTCAGATGCCACTATTCTAGCGCAGGTCAAGACTATAATCAGCGAGCGTTGCCAATCGGCCCCCAAACGGCAACCGACCAAAAAGGGACAGGTTTATTTTGGCAGGTCAAACGCTTTACCAATCAAAAATGACCTATCCCTTTATGGCAAATATTAGGCCGCGGCGCAGACGCTACCGAGTAACTCACGCAGAGGAGACCCGATGCCCTCCAGCAGTTCGGGCGCGATGATGGCGAAAACGGGAACCTCGCCGGCACCCACAACGGCGGGCACTTTTCCCTCGGAGACGATGCATCCATAAGGCACAAAGCCGTCCTCACCGGCATCGAGCGCCTCCATACGACGGGCGAGCTCGCGCGCAAAGCCGGCCGTATCGGCATCGCCGATCGCCAGGACAAAGTCCACGCCTTCGTCGGTCGCCAAGGCCACGGCTTCGTCGATCAGCTCGTCTCCCCCGTCGCCCCCGACCAAACCGCAGCGGAAAAGCACGCGCTCGAGCAGGGCGCGATCGAGCGAGCCCAGCGCCGCCGAAACGAGCTCATCACGCGTGTGCTTGTCGCCTCCCAGCACGACCAGTGCCTTGGTGCCGCCATAGTGGGCAACCAATCGCCCGCACCAGCGAGCCACATCCCCATCCGCAACCAAGCGCGTCGGCATACCAAACCCATAGTTGACCATTATCCCCACAACCCTTCCGTGCTTTATGGTGGTATCAATCGTTAGCCTCATGCTACGAAGCGAGCTTTTCCGAGCTGTTACGCACTCTTTAGGGCTGCGTTAAAAACCCGATGCAGCCGCACGACCATACCTGCCAAAAAGGGGCAGGTTTTGACGGTGTCCGGTCGAGCAGGTATTATCGAACAGGTATTCGATAAGAACATGTGTTTGATGGGAGGCTCGGATGGAGCACGAGCAGCACACCTACATCTGCATCGACCTCAAGACGTTTTATGCCAGCGTCGAGTGCGTCGATCGTGGGCTCGATCCGCTCACCACCAACCTGGTCGTTGCCGACGAATCGCGCGGACGCACGACCATCTGTCTCGCTATCACGCAGACCATGAAGGACCTCGGGATACACAACCGCTGCCGTCTGTTCGAGATTCCCGGTGGCATCGACTGCATCAAGGCCGTACCGCGCATGCAGCACTACATGGAGGTGTCGGCGAAAATCTACGGCATCTATCTGGAATACGTGAGTCCGCAAGACATTCACGTCTACTCCATCGACGAATGCTTTATCGACGTGACGCCCTATCTGGACCTCTATCACACCGATGCGGAAGGGTTCGCCTGCACGCTGCGCGACGAGGTCTTGGCGCGCACCGGCATCACGGCGACGGTCGGCATCGGCCCCAACCTATTCCAGGCCAAGGTAGCGCTCGACATTACCGCCAAGCACGTACCCAGCCGCATCGGCATACTCGACGACGGGACCTTTCGCAAGGAGATCTGGCCCCATCGCCCCATCACCGACATCTGGGGCATCGGCCCCGGCGTGGCGGCCCGTCTCGAGAAATACGGCGTCTACGACCTGATGGGCGTCGCCGCACTCGACGAGAACCTGCTCTACGACGAACTCGGCGTCAATGCCGAATATCTCATCGACCACGCCTTCGGGCGCGAGCCGACAACCATCGCCGATATCCAAGCCTATCGCCCGCAAGCGACCTCGACCACCACAGGACAGGTGCTCTCGAAGGGCTATGCCTACGAGCAGGCCTACACCGTCTTGCGCGAAATGGTCGACAACGCCGTGTTGGATCTAGTCGATAAGCACGTGGTCTGCGACAGCATCTCGCTCTTTGTGGGCTACGCGAGCGAGCGCGCCGACATACGCCGGCTCAACGCCAGCGGCACGGCGCAGTATATAGACGGCTGCGGACACTTGCGCTCGAGCACCTCGGGCATCGAGCCCGCAGCGACCGACGGCCCCGAGCTCGCGCCCCGTGCTCCCAAGCCCGTCCAGCGCGATGACGAAAGGCGTCGCCTGGTGCGCGAAGCGCAGGCAATCGATGGCATCTTTGTGGGAGAGCATGGCGGCAAACCGCGTGGTGGCTATGCCGCACTCTTTGCGCACTCCAACGCCTCGCGCAAGCTGCCCGAGCGCACTAACTCGTTTAAGAAGATCATGGGCTATTTTGATGAGCTCTGGGCGCAGACTGTCGATCCCAAACGACCGGTCAAGCGCATCAACCTTGGATTTGGCAATCTTGTGCCCGAGGAATTTACCACCATCGATCTGTTCAGCGATATCGAGGCCGATGAGCGCGAGCGCGACCTGGCGCGCGCCGTCCTGGCCGTGAAAGGCAAGTACGGCAAGAACGCGCTCGTCAAGGGATTAAGCTTTACCGCCGGCGCCACCGCGCGCGAACGCAACGACCAAGTTGGAGGACACCGTGCCTAAACCCAAACAACAGCCCGTGCGCCCGCCGACCGCCTTCGAGCGCCTGGCGGACCCCGAGGGCAGGCGCCGCGCCGCCGACCCCAAGCTCACTGCCAACGGTGCCGTGCGCGCCAACCGCGCCGCGCAGTTTATGCCCTTTGCCGCCCTCACGGGATACTACGAACTCGTGCGCAAGCAGGAAATCACCGTCGAGTCAAAACGTGAGCTCACGGAAGAAAAAGCCCTCGTACTTTCTAAAAAGCTCGAGGGTCTCAAACGTGGCGACTTGGTTCGTGTCACCTATTACGATACATACGGCTATCGCAGCCGCACCGGCATCCTCGACGAGGCGCTCCCCGCCTTCAAGCTCCTCAAGCTCCGAGACATCGCCATCGACTTCGACGACATCCAAGACATCGAACTGCGCGGACGAGCCTAGCCAAGGAAGCGCATCCAGGGCGGCGCTTACAGCGTCATGACGTAGTAGCCCGCGTCTTTCACGGCCGTCTCGAGGACACCACGATCAACCGGCTGCTTAGAGCGCACGCGTGCCGTGTGGTCCGCATACGTCACCGTTGCCCACACGCCATCCAGCGCATTGAGGGCATTGGCTACGTTCTGAGCGCAGCCGTCACAGCTCATGCCGCCGATGAGCAGCTCATCGCTATAGGGATAGTGTGACGCATCGGTATCCACCACAACAACCTTTTTGGCCTTCTTGCCGCTCGTACCATCGCTGCAGCAGCTCTTCCCGCGTGTCGAAGCGGCAATGCGACGCAGTCCAAAAAACATGCCGACGGCAATGACGGCCAGCACGATGAGATTCGCAGGGTTGAGCAAGTCACTCATGCGCTCCCCTTTCAAGTAGCACTATCTAGATACCCCCATGGGGTGTCCCCATCTTAACCCAAAATCATGTCTGTTCGGTCAATTAGTTTCCCTCTTCAAACTTTTTTGTTGACCATGGCTTACTTTCGTGTATAAGTTTTCCTAGGCTAACAGTTTAGATCCGTAAGGAGCGCCGTGACTCGAACCATAGACATCCCAACGTTTCAGGCAGCGGTCGTGCGCAACTGCTCTCCCACGCTCGCGGGCATCAAGCCGGCATCGCTCTTTACCTATCCAGGCACCTACGCCCACGGGAACGGCTCGACCACAACCGAAACCATCGCAGAACGCCGCGCGCGCCTGCTCAACGTTATCGCCCAGTGCAATCGCGAGCTTGACCCGCTCGGCATCCACCTGAGTGTTTTGGTCTGGCGGCCCTGCGGAGCGCTCGTGTACGCGTACCGAGCCAAAAGCCTCACCACCTATTTCGCAGACCCTCGCGTCCAGACGGCGCTCACCTCGGAAGGCTACGACACGAGAGACCTTTCGGCATGCCTTGTGCATTTGGCATCACGCATCACGCTCGCGAGCAATAACGTCGCGGAATGCGCCTGCAGCCAGACTCGATGCGCACTACCCCAGCAAGCTAGCTGCAGCAAAGACTGCACCTGCGAGTTTCCGCACGAAATAGGCTACTTCCTTGGATATCCCTACGACGACGTGCACGAGTTTATCGTCCAGCGCGGCGAGAACTACAAGGTCTTTGGGGCCTGGAAGGTCTACGCAAATGTCGAGCAGGCGCTTGCGACGTTTGATGCCTACCGTGCCTGCACCCAATACTTCACTTTTATCTATCAGCAGGGCTGCAGCCTGGCGCAACTTGCCCAGGCAACCCGATAGAACGTACAAGCCGCGGCAAGCGCCGCACGACCGAAAGGACAAAACATGAGCAAGACCGCCGTCGTCTACTGGAGTGGCACGGGCAATACCGAGGCCATGGCAAACCTCGTCGTCGAAGGCGCCACGTCCGCGGGGGCCGAGACTGAGGTCATCCCCTGCGCCGACTTCTCTGCCGACAAGGCCGCCGAATATGATGCCTTCGCCTTCGGCTGCCCCGCCATGGGCTCCGAGGAGCTTGAGTATGACGAGTTTCAGCCTATGTGGGACGAGGTCAAGGAGACCCTCGGCGACAAGAAGGTCGTCCTCTTTGGCTCCTATTCGTGGGCCGAGGGCGAGTGGATGGACAACTGGAAGGCCGACGCCGACGAGGCCGGCGTCAACGTCGTGGACTCCGTCATTTGCTACGATGCGCCCGACGATGAGGGCGAGGCGGCCTGCAAGGCCCTCGGAGCCGAGCTCGCGTAACGAAACCAGGCCTCCAAAAGAGCCTGTATCACAGCGCATCCCCATCCCTACAAAAGAGCGGGGGCTGGATTCAAGTCCAGCCCCCCGCTCTTTTGTAACGGCAGTTACATCAACCGGCTACGAAATATTGCCCAAGAACGCCTTGGTGCGCTCGCTCTTGGGGTGGTCGAAGACCTCGCTCGGCGTACCCTCTTCCACAATGACACCGCCGTCCATAAAGACGACGCGGTCGGCGACATCGCGGGCAAAGCCCATCTCGTGCGTCACGACGATCATGGTCATGCCGTCGCGCGCCAAGTCGCGCATGACGCCCAGGACGTCGCGCACGAGCTCGGGGTCGAGCGCCGAGGTGGCCTCGTCAAAGAGCATGACGTGCGGGTTCATCGACAGGGCGCGGGCGATGGCAACGCGCTGCTGCTGGCCGCCCGAGAGCTGGCTCGGCATAAAGTCGATACGCTCGGCAAGACCGACCTTGGTCAGCTCCTCGACGGCAATCTTCTCGGCCTCTTCCTTGCTGCGCTTGAGCACCTTCTGCTGCGCAAGCATGACGTTCTTTTTGACTGACAGGTGCGGGAACAAATTGAACTGCTGGAACACCATACCCAGATGCGTGCGCACTTTGTTAAGGTCGACGCCCTTGGCGCACACGTCCACACCCTCAACGACAATCGAGCCACTCGTGGGATGCTCAAGACGGTTGATGCAGCGAAGCATCGTCGACTTACCCGAGCCCGAGGGACCCAGAACTACGACGACCTCGCCCTTATGCACATCCAGATCGATATCTCGCAGAACGACGTTATCGCCAAAGGCTTTCTGGAGGTTCTTGATACTGACGACAACCTCGTTCGAGTTATTGGTTTCGCTCATGATAGGACCTCCTTACAGACCGGCGATGTGATCGGCGGGCGTCGCGACAACCTGTCCGGTGCTCTTGGCGGGACGCTTCTTCTTGGTCTCGGCCGTGCCCAAAAGCCTTGCCTCAAGACCGCTCACCAAGCGAGCGAGCGGCAGGGTGATGACCAGGTAGAACAGGGCGGCAACCACATACGGCGTGATGGAGCCCGTCGTGGCCACGATGGTGCGGGCGTTCATGACGATCTCGACCACGCCCACGGCCGCGAGCAGCGACGTATCCTTGTAAAGCAGGATAAATTCACTGGTCAGCGTAGGCAGGACATTACGGAACGTCTGCGGAATCATAACGTAGAGCAGTGTCTGGAACGCGTTCATGCCCAGCGAGCGAGCCGCCTCGTTTTGGCCCTTGGGGATCGACTGAATACCGGCGCGGAAGATCTCGCACAGGTAGGCGGACGAGTTCATGGCCATGACGATGACGCCCAACACATAGTCGTCAACCTTGACGCCGGCCAGCGGCAGGCCAAAGAACGCGATGTAGATCTGCAGGAACGCCGGCGTACCACGGATGATATTCACATAGATGCCGGCAAGGCAACGCAGGATGCGCGACTTGGAGATGCGCATGAGCGACAGGGCGAAACCGAAGGGAATTGCCAGCGGAAACGCCACAAGTACGATCGAAAGCGACATGAGGAAGCCTTTGAAAACGATCGGCAGGCTCTGGACTAAAATGACCGGGTTCAGGAACAGGCGCAGGAACATGTTGGAATTCCATGCCTCGACCCACGGCTGCTCCTTAAGGTCGGCCAGGAAGTTATCGAATGCCGTCACGCCCTTGATCTCCACCGACGGAATCTTGGAGATCTTCTTGGTCGAACCATCGGCCAAAGTGTAGGTGCCGCTAAAGGCCTCGTCGCCGCCCTCGACGGGGAAGGTCACGCCGTAGACCTCGACACGGAAATAACCGCCGGCGGGCGCCGTCTCGCCAAAATCGATCTTGAGCGTCTGGCCGTCGACCTTGCACGTAGGCTTCATGGGCGTACGGTCCATAAGGTCATCGCCCGAGAGCATCGTCAGACGCGTGTCGTCCGCACCAAAGGTCGTGCCATCGACAAACGTCAGCGAAAGACCGCTCAGTTCCTCATCGGCATCGGCCTGGACCTCCCAGGTGATACGAGTCTCGGTGCCACCGACCACGTCGCTACCCGAACCGGTATTGGGTCGGGCGGTGATCTTTGCGGTCTCAAGTGCCTGAGCAGTCGAGGGCGCGCAGCCCCCCGCGCATACCAGGGCAAGCACCACAGCCAGGGCACAGGCCAGCTTTTGGAGCATCGAGGACAGTGGATGGCTCTTGCCCATGGCTCCTTGGTTCAATCGAGACAAGGTGGCTCCTAACGTTTAAGTTGCCGACATAACGGGGCGGGATGACGCCCATTCAAGAAACGCAAAGGCCCTCTCCGCCAAAACGGAAAGGGCCCGCGTGCAATCAAGTAGCTATTTTACTTGATGTTGTACTTAGCCATAAGGGCGTCAACGGTACCGTCATCGGTCAGGTCCTTGATGGCCTGGTTGATGTCGTCCTTGAGCTTAGTGTTGCCCTGGTTGATGGCGATGGCGTACTCCTCGCCGGTGCTGATCTGCTTGATGGTCTGGCAGGTGTTGAACTGCTCGGCGGTCAGCTGGCTGGCGACGGAGCGGTTGGTCACCACGGCGTCACCCTTATCGGACTGCAGGGCGCTGAAGCACTCGGTGGCGTCCTTGTAGGGAACAATCTTGGCCTTGGGGAAGTTCTCCTGGGCAAAGGCCTCGGCGGTCGAGCCAGACTGGACGATGATGATAGCATCGGCGTTGTTGAGCTTCTCGCTGTAGTTGTCGGCCGTGATGTCGGTGTTATCGACCTTGGTCACGATAGCCTGATCGTCCATGTAGTAGGAATCAGAGAAAGTGACTTCCTTCTCACGCTCGGGCGTGTCGGTGATAGCCGCGATGGAAACGTCATACTTGGCGCCCGAAGCGACGCCCGGAACCAGCGTGTCAAAGTCATTGTTGACATACTCGACATCCAGGCCCAGCTTGTCGCCGATAGCCTTGATGAGCTCAAGGTCAAAGCCCTGATAATCGCCGTTGTCATCCTTGTACTCAAACGGAGCGTACTCGGCAGAGGTGCCGACGGTGAGCGTACCGTCCTTGACGAGTGCATACTCCTTGGAGCCGTCGACCTTCTCGACCTTCGCGTTGTCAGAGCTGCTGGAACCGGCATCGGAACCAGAGGTGGCGTTGGACGAACCACAGCCCGTCAGTGCAAGAGCGAGCGCCATGGCGCCCGTGGCTGCAAACGCGCCAAGCTTCTTGAGCTTCATAATCAGTCTCCTTCCAGTGACCCCGTTTGATTCAGAGGTCTGCAAAAACTGTTGGCTATTATGCACCCGGAATTACGAATCTGCAATGAGAAAACTGATTGAAACAAACCCATAACGTGAATGGAATACTCCACTTAGCAACAGTCATTACTGCTGCAATGACCTTAACAGTTTGATTTCAGCTGCATAACCTGCAAGTTCGTTCGGCGTCTCCAAAATAAAAGGAAGTGCACGCAAGCGGCTATTCGATACAATATTCTGCATAACCTGCATACCGCCACCAAACTCTTCACTACCCAGGTAGCCCTTGCCAATGCACTCGTGGCGATCCTTATGGGCGCCGCAGGGGTTCTTGGAGTCATTGATATGCACGGCACGCAAGCGGTCGATACCCACCACGCGGTCGAACTCGTCGAGTACGCCGTCCAGATCATGGATGATGTCGTAGCCAGCATCGCTCACATGGCAGGTGTCCAAACAAACGCCCAGCTTATCGGACAGCTCCGGGCACTTGGCGGCAACGCCCTCGATAATGCGCGCCAGCTCTTCAAAGCTACGGCCCACCTCGGTGCCCTTGCCCGCCATGGTCTCAAGCAATACCGTCGTCTGCTGTCCCTCAAACATCACCTGGCACAGCGTGTCGACAATCATCTGAATGCCGGCGTCTGCCCCCTGTCCCACATGCGCACCGGGATGGAAGTTGTAGTAGTTGCCGGGCAGTGCTTCCAGACGCTGCAAATCTTCCGCCATAGCCTCCAAGGCAAACTCCCGCGCCCGCTCCTTAGCGGAGCAGGGGTTATAGGTATACGGGGCATGCGCCACTAGCGGTCCAAAGTCGTTTTGCGCCATAAGCTCGCGCAGAGCCGCCACGTCATCCATGTCAAGGTCTTTTGCCTTGCCACCGCGCGGGTTGCGCGTAAAGAACGCAAAGGTATTGGCACCAATGGACAACGCCGTCTCCCCCATTGCCCGATAGCCCTTCGTCGTCGAAAGATGACACCCGATCGTTAGCATCTCCAACTCCCCCTCATCAGTTGCGGTGAAATACGGTCTATTGGTGCCTTATTTTGGCGCAAACAGACCGTATTCCACCGCAAGATATAAAAGGGGCATCAGGGGCAAGGTCCGCCGAGCCCCCTTGAGCACCAGCACCGCAGCCTAGAGCGTCAAGCGAATCGCATCGATAATCTGCGCGCAGCGCTGCGTGGCGGCAAGAGGCATAACGGGGCTTTCAAGCTCTCCCGTCTGGACGAGCTGCGTCGCATGCTGAATTTCGCCGTAGAAATCATCGACCTCAAACGGGGCATTAATTTCGAGCATTCGTCCGTCGGAGTACTTCACATGGGCGAGCTCGGGGCGATGGAGGCGCTCGATTTCCACCGAACCCCGTTCGCAGGCAATCATTAAGCGGCTTTCATATGCTGCTTTGCCGTCGCACACCATATGAATGGGTATACCGCCGACACTCATATGGATCTCATCGGCCCAATCCACGCGGCCACCCGATACGTCACGCCAGCGAACTTCACGAGACGAAACATCGCACGCACCCGCAAGAAGATCCTCAAACCACCCGACCGCGTAGCAGCCCATGTCATATAGACAGCCACCCTGCAACGGATCGAGCAGATAACTCGAAGGCGGCTGACCATAATCGAGTTTTTGCACGCTTTCGATCGAGACGATACGGCCAAGCTCGCCCGACGTAAGCAAACCCTTCACGCGAGTATGCATCGGACAAAACCGATTCTTCATCGCCTCCATAAACAGTACGCCGCGCTCGCGAGAGGTGGAGGCAATCGATAGAGCCTCTTCCTCACTCAAAACGGCCGGTTTTTCGCACAGCACGGCCTTTCCCGCGCGCAGTGCCCGACAGACCCAATGCGCATGCATGCCATGTGGAAGAGCCAAGTAGATTGCGTCGACATCGGGGTCGGCAATCAGCGCATCATAAGCCGCATCGCCGCTATCGTCAGTCGTGGCATAGCTGTGCGCGGCATCAATCGAAAACGCCCTGCAAAACTCCTCAACATGCGAAGGGGCGCGACCGGCGGCAGCCACAAGCCGCGCCCCGTCCACCTCCTTGAGCGACGATGCAAATCGATGCGAAATGTGCCCAGCGCCCAAAACGCCCCAACGAACCTCGCGCAAATCATCACATGAATCCCGATGGCCCACGACAGCCCCCTTCAGTTGCGGTGGAATAGTTCCTGTTTAAGCCCCATTCTGCCGCAAACAGGAACTATTCCACCGCAAGTTATAAAAGGGTCATGAGGAGCGCGTTTTGCAAAAGGCTTTAAGCGCAGCCGTTACGGGGCCAGGCTGGAAACGTCGGCGCACATCGTCGAGACGCTCGGGAATATCGATGTGCTGCGGGCAGTGACGTGCGCATTTGCCGCACTTGACGCAATTGCTCACCAGCTTGGGCTCGTTCGTCCGCACCGCGCTCGCCGTAAAGTATTGAGACAGGCCCGTAAACCAGCTGTGCGCATAGCTCGCGTTGTAAGCGGCAAAGCAGCCGGGAATGTTAATACCCTTGGGACATGGCATGCAGTAGCCGCATCCCGTGCAGGGCACGCGATTCGATTTTTCAAACTCCGCCAGCACGCGTGCGATGGTATCGAGCTGAGCGGCTGTCATCGAATCCGGCAGGGCCCGATCGGCCAGCACCGCGTTCTCGTCCACCTGCGCGGTATCGGTCATACCCGAAAGCAGCATCGTGACTTGAGGATGGTTCCACACCCACGAAAGGCCCCAAGCAGCCGGCGTCTTCAGGTACGGATCGCGTACGTCATCGAGCACGGCGCGGGCCCGCGGAGGCAGCTTGCCCGCCAGGCGTCCGCCCAAAAGCGGTTCCATCACAAACACCGCGAGCCCGCGCTCGGCGGCTGCTATAAGTCCCGCCGTTCCCGCTTGGTAGCGCTCTCCAGCGTAGTTGTACTGAATCTGGCAAAAATCCCAGTCATACGCGTCGAGCATCGTGAGGAAGTCCGCCGCACTGCCGTGATACGAAAAACCTATCTGGCGAATACGCCCCGCAGCCTTTTGGTGCGCAATCCAGTCTTCGATGCCCAACGCCACCACGCGCTCCCACTGGGCGGGCGAAGTGATGTTGTGCATAAGGTAATAGTCGATATGGTCGGTCCGCAGGCGACGCAGTTGCTCGTCGAAGAACCGGTCGAAATCCTCCGCGCACTTGCACGAAGCGTGCGGCAACTTGGTCGCCAGCAACACCCGGTCGCGCAGCCCCAAGCGCTCAAGTGAGGCGCCCACGCACGCCTCGTTACCGGAATAGAGATACGCAGTATCCAGATAATTAATCCCCTGCTCCACCGCATGGGAAATGATGGCATCGGCTGTCTTCGCATCGGGGTGTCCCGGCGAACCGGGAAACCTCATGCAGCCCAGACCCAGAGCAGATATTCGGTTACCACTTTTGGGGTCAACGCGGTATTGCACGGCCCCTCCCTTCGCCATCAGCGCCCCGGCAAGGCGAAACACAATGGTCACGCAGCCGAAACATCGTGGAATCGCAATCGAGAACGTATCGTAACGCAGCAGAAATCGAGCCGTCACGACACCGCTTTAACATCAGCAAAAAGCCCGATGAAAGGAGGCGAGCGTGGTCACACGCGAGGACGCCTACCCCTATCCCGGCGAACAGTACATCCTCTCGGTCGATCGCTATCAGATCGAGGTCATGGACCATCTAGACGAGCTTCCCGCCACGGGCGCCGTCATCTTCTGCACCTTCCCCAAGGCGCGTGATGGCGTCGGATATCCCGCACGTGTCTTTGCGGTCTGCCCCGCGTCATAAGTTCCCATGCGTTTGTTCTTCTAAATACGGCCATCCGGTGCACGCGACATGGCCCGGCGGCATACAATCCATCAGGCGCCCCATACGCGGGCGCCTTTTTATGGGGAGATGATTCACATGCAGATCAACAAGGTCGCCTTCATCGGCAAGGGCGGCGTGGGCCTGCTCTACGGCAGCATGATCGCCCAAGCGCTCGGCAACGACGCCGTCGAATACGTTATGGACGACGCGCGCTTTGAGCGCCATGCGAACGATGCGCTCACCGTCAACGGCAAGCCCTGCGCGCTCAAGTCCGTCCGCGCGAGCGAGGCGACGCCCGTCGACCTGGTCATCCTCACGGTCAAGACAACCGGGCTCGATGTGGCGCTCAAAACCCTGGAAAGCGTCGTGGGACCCGACACGCTGATTGCATCGCTGTGCAACGGCATCACGAGCGAGCAGAAGATTGCCGAGCGCTTTGGCTGGGAGCACACCGTCCTTGGTATCTGCCAGGGCATGGACGCCGTATTCCTCAACGGGGAGCTCACCTTTACCAATGCGGGCGAGATCCGCTTTGGTGCGGCCGCCGGCACCGACCCCGCGACCGTCGCCGCCATCGACGGGCTCTACACGCGCTGCGGCATCGCACACACCGTCGAGGCAGACATCGCGCACCGCATGTGGGCCAAGCTTATGCTCAACGACGGCATCAACCAGACCTGCATGGCCTACGGCGGTACGTACGGAAGCGCCACGGAACAGGGCTCCGAGCAGCGTCGTTGCTTTGTCTCCGCCATGCGCGAGACGCTTGCAGTCGCCAACGCCGAGGGTATCGAGCTCACCGAGGCAGACCTAACGCAAATGGTGCATCTCATCGAGGGGCTCGACCCCGCCGGCATGCCCTCGATGGCGCAGGACCGCGTCGCGCAGCGCAAAACAGAGGTCGAGGAGTTCGCGGGCACCGTCCGCCGCCTCGCGGCCAAGCACGATATCCAGGCACCGCAGAACGAATGGCTCTATCAGCGCATCCGTGATATCGAGGCAAGCTGGTAACGCCGCCGCACCGCATTCAACAGTCTCAATATCAAAAACCGCCGCAAAGGGCACTCCCCTTGTGGCGGTTTTCATATTCAGCCATGGCCAACAGTCACTTTCGCAACAGTTAGAGATGCGACTCCGGAACCTCGTCCTCATCGTCGCGACAAAGGACAACACCGGCGCTTCCCAGCAGTGTGGCCGCGATCAACGCGCCGATCACGATAGGAGCAGCCCCGCATGTCCCCTGCATGCCCGCGACGAGCGCGGCCGTGGGACCAAGGCAGCCAAGCATCAACGCGACGGCGGCAATGGCAATATCTCGAGCATTCACAAGATCACTTCCTCCAAGAGAAAGACCCTATTTCTCATGAACTAGTGTGCCCCGCATCCATACGCCCAGCGTACCGCCACGGTAAGGGCTCTGTTAACTCAAGCGCACATAAAGAAAGGGCGGCTTTACGTTGCCTAAAAGCTCAGTAAAGACGCCCGCCCATCATGTGCGTATTTTGCTTATGGCAGATTACCAACCGGTGTAGTAGTCGGTGGTTCCGGCAGCGCAGCCGGAGTCATAGACCTTGCAATCACCCTTGGAGCCCGTAAAGGTCGAGCCCTGGGCCATATCGCCCGCGGCAACAACGTAATAGCCGTCGGAATCGCGCCAGAAGCCCTCAGAATCCTGCGTCCATTCGCCCGTGCGGTGGTGATACAACACGTTGCTGCTGTAATAAGTCTCGCGGCGGCCGTTATAGTTATTGACGCCGCTCGAGCGCGTCAGACCCGAGCCGTTCGCGTAATACGCAGCAGACGTGTAAGACGAGCCGGAGCCGGCGTTGTAATACGAAGCCTGGGCGGCCTCGGCAGCCTCCGCCTCGGCGGCAGCGGCCTCGAGCGCTTCGCGCTTGGCATTCTCAAGCACAGTGCGCAGCTCATCGAGCTCGGTCGACTTCGCGTCGACCTCCCCCATCGTCAAAAGGCTGCCCGCACCATCGATACAACCCTGCAGCACAGCGCGCTCGTCATCGGTGGCATAGTCACCATACATGTTTAGGATAATCTGAGCGCGTATCTCAAGGGAATCGCGCTTGGCCTCCATCGAGGCGTTCCACTCCTGCATGGAACCATAACCATCGCCGCGATAATCAACGGGCTGTACCAGCGTCGTCTCGGACGGCGTAGATCCAACCGTATCGGACAGTGTTGCGGCGTGGGCATCAGTTGCACCGGCGCCCGCCAAAAGTGCCACGGTCAGAGCGGCGGAAAGGGCAGCGGCTTTCGGTTTTCGTGAATCGATCCTCATGTAGCTGGAAACCTCCGTAGTGCGTTTTTGCTGCGTTTGAGCTGCGTGTGATTCGATCGCGCTGCATAGTACCCCGAGCAAATCGCGACCTGCGGTTTTTCTCAAAAGGTGCACGTCAATTGCGTAAAACTCACATCCTCTCAACAGGAGTTTTCCATAACTCGAATGCATAAAGCGTGTCAAAAACCCTGTTTTTGCACCCTCTCTATGCAAAAAAGGCGTCTGTGCAACCATTGCTTGCGCAGACGCCTTGAGCAGGCATTTTATGCAGTTATACCTATCGAGTCGAAAGAGGTCCTTGCACAAGTCGCCCTACTCGTCCAGTGCGGCAAAGGCCTGCTTCAGGTCCCAAATGATGTCCTCGGCGTTCTCGGTACCGATAGAAAGACGGATCGTGGAGGGTGTGATGTTCTGCTCGGCGAGCTCCTCAGCAGAGAGCTGGGAGTGCGTGGTGGTAGCCGGGTGTACGACGAGCGACTTGACGTCGGCCACGTTGGCGAGCAGCGAGAACACCTGCAAGTGATCGATGAACTTCCATGCAGCCTCCTGGCCGCCCTTGATCTCAAAGGTAAAGATCGAGGCGCCGCCACGGGGGAAGTACTTCTGATAGAGCTCGTGATCGGGGTGCTCAGGCAGGCTCGGGTGGTTCACCTTGGCGACGTGGCTGTCACCAGCCAGGAACTCAACGACCTTCTTGGTGTTCTCGACATGGCGGTCGACGCGCAGCGACAGAGTCTCGGTGCCCTGGAGCAGGACCCAGGCGTTGAACGGGCTGATGCAAGCGCCCTCGTCACGCAGCAGGATAGCGCGGACATAGGTTGCGAAGGCCGCGGGACCGGCAGCCTCGGCAAACAAAACACCGTGGTAGGAGGGATTGGGCTCAGCGATCTGGGCGTACTTTCCGCTCGCCTTCCAATCGAAGTTACCGCCGTCGACGATCACACCGCCCAGCGAGGTGCCGTGGCCGCCGATGAACTTGGTTGCGGAGTGGACAACGATGTTGGCGCCATGCTCCAGCGGACGGAACAGATACGGGGTGCCGAAAGTGTTGTCGACGACAACCGGCAGACCGTGCTTCTTGGCGATCTCGGAGATGGCGTCGATGTTGGGGATGTCAGAGTTGGGGTTGCCGAGCGTCTCGAGATAGATGACCGTGGTGTTGTCCTTGATGGCACCCTCAACCTCTTCCAGGTTGTGGGCATCGACAAACGTGGTCTCGACGCCAAACTGGGAGAGCGTATGCTCGAGCAGGTTGTAGGAACCGCCGTAGATGGTCTTCTGAGCCACCACGTGGTCACCAGCCTGGGCAAGAGCCTGCAGGGTATAGGTGATGGCAGCGGCACCGGAGGCGACGGCAAGACCGGCCACGCCACCCTCGAGCGCGGCGATACGGTCCTCAAAGACGCCCTGGGTGGAGTTGGTCAGACGGCCGTAGATGTTACCGGCGTCGGCAAGACCAAAGCGATCGGCGGCGTGCTGGGAGTTGCGGAACACATAGCTCGTGGTCTGGTAGATAGGCACGGCGCGGGAGTCGGATGCGGGGTCGGCGCTCTCCTGGCCAACATGAAGCTGCAGGGTATCGAAACCAAAGGTGTGCTCGGGGTTGTTGATGAACTGGCTCATGATGATCTCCTTGATCGAACGAAAGTAAATAAATAAGAGAGAAGTAAGTCGCTGTCTCCTGATCACGCCGACGGGCGCAAACAGGAGCCCGGCATTCGTCTTGGTAAGCAGTTCATATGCGGTCCTCCTTTTGACATCCCGGTTCCGTGGTCGGCTTAATTACCTACCGCCTTTGTGTGTTTTGAATAGTACGAGCATTGTTTCGCTCGGTCAATCACTTAAAAGCGCTAACCTGTTATCGGTTTTTTAGATAGCTATCGAAAGGATGGGCGTCGATGACCCTTCAGCAGCTTCGTTTTCTGATCGCCGTGGCAGAGTCCGGCTCAATCAACGCCGCAGCTCAGCGCCTCTATACCGCTCAGTCCAACATCTCAAACGCCGTCAAAAACCTAGAACAAGAGCTCCATCTGGAGATCTTTACGCGCTCCAGCCGCGGCGTCACGCTCACCAACGACGGCACCGAGCTTTTGGGCTATGCGCGCCAGGTCGTAGAGCAGGCCGACATGCTCGAGGCACGCTACGAGGACGGTGGCACCCCGCAAGCCCGCCTCGCCATTTCCGCCCAGCACTACGCCTTTTCGGTCGAGGCCTTTGTCAACGTAGTCGAGCGCTGCCGCGACAGCAAGTTCGAGTTCATCATGCGCGAGACCACCACATCGCAGATCATCGATGACGTCCGTGCGTTTCGCAGCGATATCGGCATTCTGTATCTGGATGACTTTAACGCCCGCGTTCTGCAGAAGGCCTTCGCCGATGCCCGCGCAAGCTTCCATCCCCTATTCGACGCGACGGTCCACGTCTTCGTTAGCGAGCGCCACCCGCTCGCACGCCGCCCGCAGCTGTCCCTTGCCGACCTCACGCCCTATACGCGCTACAGCTTTGAGCAGGGAACCTCAAACTCCTTCTATTACGCCGAGGAACCCTTTAGCTATATCCCTTGCGACCGCAACATACGAATCTCGGACCGCGGAACACTTACTAACTTACTTATCACGTCGAACGGTTACACCCTGTCGACCGGTGTCCTCTCCAATGAAATGCAATGGGGCATGGCATCGATCCCGCTAGCAGACGCCCCAACGATGCACGTTGGCTACATCATGCACGACGAGCGCAAGCCCTCTCTCCTCTTGCAGCAATACCTCGACGAGCTCAACCGCATCATCCATGCCAACTAACAGTCCGAAGACGGGGTAGAAATCGTAGATTGCTGGCCCCCGGCGGGCATGGCGCTACAATGGTCGCTCACACGAAACGTACCCAACGAAAGGAAGCCCGTGAAGGTCATCATCTATACCGACGGCTCGGCCCGATCAAATCCGGGACGCGGCGGCTACGGCGCCGTGCTCAAATACACCAACCCCTCCGGCAAGACCTTCACCTCCGAGCTTTCGCGCGGCTATGCCAAGACCACCAACAACCGCATGGAACTCATGGCGGTCATCGTGGCGCTCGAGGCGCTCAACCGCCCTTGCGAGGTCGAAGTCCATTCCGATTCGCAGTATGTCGTCAACGCCTTTAACAAGCACTGGATCGACGGCTGGAAAAAGCGCGGATGGAAAACCGCCAACAAGCAACCCGTCAAGAACCGCGACCTGTGGGAGCGCCTACTCACCGCCAAAAGCAAGCACAAGGTTGATTTCATCTGGGTTAAGGGTCACGCCGGCCACGAGCTCAACGAGCGCTGCGATGAGCTCGCCACCACGGCGGCCGACGGCAGCAACCTCGATATCGATACCGGCTTTAACGAGAGCGACCTGTAACGGCGTTTTCGCACGCTATTTCCTGCCCCCTCGCGCTACACTCATCCTGTAAACCGAACGGCACGAGGGGGATACATGCTGCGTATAGCGACCATCGGCTCATCTATGATTACCGACGACTTTATCCAGGTCGTCAACGCCAACGACCAAGCCGCGTTTGTGGGCACGCTCTCGCGCAATGCCGAGCGCGGCGGCGCCTTTACCGCCGAACACGGCGGCGAGCGTAACTTCACCGCACTTGACGAGCTTGCGTCCGCCGACGACGTCGACGCCGTCTACATCGGCAGCCCCAATGCGCTTCACTACGAGCAGGCCCTTGCCTGCATCGCCGGTGGCAAGCACGTCATCGTCGAGAAGCCCTTCTGCGCCACCGAAGCGCAGGCGCTGGAAGTCTTCCGCGCTGCCGAGGCAGCAGGTGTCGTGGCCCTCGAGGCCATGCGTCCCCTCCACGACCCCGCCTTCCACGCCATCGAGGACGCCCTGGGCGAGATCGCCCCCATCCGCCGCGCCTCATTGCGCTTTGGCAAATATTCCTCGCGCTACAACGAGATTCTCGCGGGACGCGCCACCAATATCTTCGACTGCAATATGGCATCGGGTTCCCTCATGGACATTGGCGTCTACACCGTCGAGCCCATGGTCGAGATTTTCGGCATGCCCTCCGGCCTTACGAGCATGGCTACTCTGCTCGACCCCGCCACGCGACAGCTCACGCACGGCCCCATCGACGGCTGCGGTTCCATCCTCGCCAGCTACGGCGGTGGCCGTATCTCCGTCGAGCTCGCGCACTCCAAAATAACGAATGACCTGCTACCCTCGCAGATCGAAGGCGAGCGTGGCACTATCCAGATCGACCATCTGTCCACGCCCCGCAATGTCCGCATCGACTATCGCGGCGATGTCGTACGCGGCTCGGCGACCGAGGCACCGCGCGAACAGGGCGACAACGGCCGCGTGCTCGACCTGCCCGAATCGAGCAACACTATGGAATACGAACTCACAGACTTTATCACCGCCATCGGCGGCATCGATAACGTTAAGGAAGAGATTTGGGAGACCCCGGCGGGACGTCACGAACTTGGCCACTACCGCGATGTCACGCTCGTCTCATTGCGCATCATGGATGCCGTGCGCCAGCAGGCCGGCATTACCTTCCCGTCCGACGCAGGCAAGCAGGCCTAGCGATGGGCTTCTTCGATGCGTTCTTCTCCAGCGTCACCGGCGGCAGTCGAGAGCCTCAAAAACCATCAAACATCGAGCTCGAGTTGCGCCGCAGGCTTACTGTGCTCGCAAGCGACGAGGCCACTCAAGACACTCCCCTGCGCTATTTCCTGCGCTGGGCGGGGCAAGTCCAGGGCGTTGGTTTTCGCTTTACCAACACCAACCTCGCGCAGGCACGCGCACTCACCGGCTGGGTGCGCAACATGGAAGACGGCTCGGTCGAGATGGAGATACAGGGAGCTCCGGCAAACATCCTATCTCATCTCGAGGCGCTTCATGCCTCCTACGAGCGCATGGGAACGCGTTTTCGCCTCGTAGAAGCCCAGGCCCAAGCCCCACTTGCCAATGAAGACAGTTTCATTCCTCGTTATTAGTATTGTGTGCTAAATACGGTATCATTTACCTACGACCGTTGATAGAAAAGAGGCGAGGCGCATGGCGGTGCAAAGAAGGAATACCAGGCAGCGAAAGCTGGTTCTTGACGCCGTGCGCCAAAGTTATAACCATCCCACCGCCGACGAAATCTACAACGTCGTGCGCGCGCAGGATGACAAAATCAGCCGCGGTACGGTCTACCGCAATCTCAATCTCTTGGCCGACGCCGGCGAGATCCTCTCCATCAAGACGCCGGGCGGCAGCCGCTTCGATCGCACGATCGAGCCGCATGCGCATATCATCTGCACCTCATGCAGCCGCGTCATCGACGTACCGCTCCCCTTCGATGCCCAGCTCGACGCCAAGGCGTCCGAGCAAATCGGCTGGCACGTCACGTCGCACTACACCATCTTCGAGGGTCTCTGCCCCGACTGCCGGTAGATGTTTGGGACATGCCTACTCAGCAAGTAGACGACGCAGCTCCTCTTCGACCGTGCGCACGTAGCGGACACGGTCATTGACACCGCGCATGCTGGGATTGCAGCTCTCCATCAGATAGGGATGGCCCACCACGTTGAGCATGTCGCGATCGTTTTCGTTATCGCCAAACGCCATCATTTCGTTAGGTGAGATCCCCAGCGCACAACCATAATCGGCAAGCGCGGACCCCTTGCCCGAATCAAAGCCGATAAAGTCGGTCCATTCGGTTCCCGACGTCATCACATCGACCCGGTCGCTAAAGCGACGCACAAAATACTCCAGCGCCGCCGGCTGCTCCGCCTCGGGCGTCTGGAAGGCAATCTTAATGACATCCTCGTCAATGTCTTCGGGACGGTCGACTACCGCCACATCACAATGGACCTCATAACGCAGGTGGTCAACAAACGCATCGTTGCTGCTCATGGTGTAGAGGTGTCCCTCGCACGAAAGGGTCACGTCGGCATGGGGGTACGCAACCACGGCATTCGCGATATCCATGGCCAGGCCACGCTCCATAGAACGCTTGACCACGGCACGCCCCTCGCTCATGACCAGGGCTCCGTTTTCGCATACATAGGCGAGTTCATCGGCCACCGGGGCAAACAGGTAGCGCAGGCTCGCATATTGACGGCCGCTCGCCGGCATAAACACGATACCGCGACGATGTAGCTCATCGATAAGCTCAAAGGCCTCGGAACGCGGCTCGCGCTCCCCCGGGTGCAGCAACGTGCCGTCCAAATCGCATGCAATCAGCTTGATTCCCTCAAGACCCATATGCTTCCCCCAAAGCCTCCTATCAACAGCAAGACGGACCTTGATCGGTCACCCCTCAAAGCCCGTCTTGCGCATACGCGCGCTTAGACGCGCGTCTTTTTAACGATGGTAAAGTCCGGAGCCATGCTCACGACAACATCGGCCGCGCTCGACGCAAAGCGTCGGCCCGCATCGAGCTCGCGCGAAACGATCGAGATTCGAGCTCCCTCGACGCCGCGAAGCATACGGCCCAAAACCGGCTGCACCGGCGTATACATGCGCACGGTATGCTCGTCCGAGTCGCCCCGGAAGAGCGGCGCATGCATGTTGCCGATCTCCCAGCACGCATGCGCGAGCGCAATCGGATCCATGCGGTCGACTTCGACCAAATAGACCTCGGCGCTGCGCAGGCGCACGACAACCACCACGGGCACCATGCCCGAACGGTCAATGGTGAGCACGTCGCCATCGGCAAGACGACCGCCGTCGGCAGTATCCAACCGAACATCGATCGTGCGCCCCAGTTCCGTCACGCCCACAAACGCGCATGCATCAGCCTGGTCCCAATCGAGCAGTAGCTCGTCAACTTCAAAGACACCGCCCAGCTCCCGGCGAAGCAGGAGTTCATAGGACGGATCGTTGAGATTTCCCAAGCATGTCGTCGAAACCAAGCGTTCAGGCATACTCTAGCCCTCGACCTCGACGAGCTCGATATCAAAGTTGAGATCCTTGCCGGCGAGCTCGTGGTTGGCGTCGAGCGTCACGGCCTCGGGCGTCACGTCGATGACCACGGCGGGGACGGGCATGCCGCTCGGCGTGGACAGGAAGAGCTTCATGCCCTTCTCGATCTGCTCGATGTTGGGAACCTGTTCGGCCGGGAAGGTAATAACCATCTCGGGGTTGTGCTCGCCGTAGGCATCGGCAGCGGGAATGTGCACGGTCTTCTTCTCGCCCACCTGCATGTCGACAACAGCGGCGTCGAAGCCCTTGATCATCTGACCGGCGCCGCAGGTGAACTCCAGCGGCTCGCCGCGATCGTAAGAGCTATCGAACTGCGTGCCGTCGTCGAGCGTGCCACGATAATGGGTCTTGACCTTCTTGCCCTTGTTGGACATGGTAACCTCCGTGATAAGGGCGGCGCACAACGCGGGCCGCCGTGAACATATGGCGCTAACTATACCCTAGTCATACAATTCAAAGACAGTTTGCAAAGAAACGCTGCAACCGGAGGAACCATGGCATATCCCGTATTTGACCTACACTGCGACACCGCCGACCGCATCGGCTGGGCCACGCTCGATCTCGACCTGCGCTTTACCGCCGGCACCGACGGTTATTTCCCCGGCGACGAAACGCATCCGCAAGATTTCGACCTCATCGAGGGCAACGCCTGCGCCATCTCGCTCGCAAAGATCGGCAACACGCCGTGGGCACAGTGCTTCGCCACGTTTGTCCCCGACGAGATTCCCACCGCCCACGCCGCGCGCTTCCAGGCGCAAATCATGGCGCACATGAGCGGCCAGGCGATGCTCAACCACGACCGTATGGTCAACGTGCGCAGCGCCGCAGACATTCGCCCCGCGCTCAAGGACGGCAAGGTCGCCTGCATCCACACCATCGAAAACGCCACGTTCTTTGCCGAGGACCCCGCGCTGATCGAGGTGCTCAAGAGCCTGGGCGTGCTTATGTCGTCACTCAGCTGGAACGCGCAGGGACCGCTCGCGAGCGGCCACGACACCCACGCCGGCCTCACCGCCGCCGGCATCGAGGCGCTTACGCAGATGGAGCACGCCGGCATGGTGCTCGACGTCTCCCACCTCAACGATGAGTGCTTTGACGAGGTTGTCGCCCACGCCACGCGCCCCTTCGTCGCCAGCCACTCCAACTCCCGTACCGTCTGCAGAGTCAAGCGCAACCTCACCGACGACCAGTTCCGCACCATTCGCGACATGGGCGGTATCGTCGGCCTCAACTATTGCAGCGAGTTCCTTTCCAACGACGCAACCAAAAAGACCGCCGCAGACGTCACCTTCGACCAGCTAGCGGCACATATCGAGCACTGGCTCGACCTGGGCGGCGAGGACGTCATCGCGCTCGGCGGCGACTGGGACGGTGCCACTGTGCCCGCTTTCCTCTCCGATGCCAGCAAGATGCCCGAGTTCCAGAACATGCTTTCCAAGCATTTTGGCAAGACCGTGATGCAAAAGCTCTGCAGCGACAACGCGCTTGCCTTCTTCGAGCGTTATTAATTTCACATCCCTTGAGCGGGCCGGCATGCCGAACGGTCGACATGCCGGCCCGTCCCCGATCTGAAGGACCGCTTTTGACGCAGCAGTTTACGATTTCCGCATCCCGACCGGATGGGACGACCATCCCCGTCGTCGTTACCAAAAAGCGCGTCAAGAACTTCAACCTACGCGTCACATCGAGCGGCGAGGTCCACGCCAGCGCACCGATCGGCGCCAGCCGCGAGCGTATCGAAGCGTTTGTGAAGCGCAACAGCGCCTGGATTATCAGCCGACTTGCCCAGCGCGAGCAGCGTCAGGCGACGGCACGAGAGCCGCTCAGCCCCTCGTCCATCATTGCACTTTGGGGCAAGCCCATCACGGTACAGGATGCACTCGATCACAACTTTGCATCCCCCGCACCGCGACCCAAACAGGCCACCTTCGCAAGTTTTATGGGTACCGATGAATCGGACGAAGGCCCGCAGGCCAAGCGGCACGCAATCCTCGACGGCCTAACGTCCGATGAGCTCCAAGCCCACATCGACCAGCTCTATGCGTCCGAGGTCACATCGGCGCTGCGCGACATCGTGCACGCGTACGAAGTCGCAATGGGCGTCACCGTGGCCCGCATCTCCGTGCGCAGCATGAAAACGCGCTGGGGATCATGCACGCCCAAATCCGGCGCCATTCGCATCGCGCGCGAGCTCGCCGCCTACCCTGTCGAATGCCTCGACATGGTTGTCGCCCACGAGCTCGTCCACTTGCTCGAGCCAAGCCACAATCAGCGATTCCACGCCCTGCTCGACACGTACTGTCCCAACAATAAAGCTCTGTCGCAGCGGCTCAAGCAGCCACCCATAGAGTCGTATTAGAACCGGTTAGCGCACGCGCTCGATCTCGACGCCGCAGCTTGCCAGGGGCAGGCCAACAGGAGCCCACGGCTTATCGAGCTTTATGCGCACACCAAGCAGCGAGGAATAACGGCGCAGCAGCATCTGGGCTGTCCCCTCGGCTGCCGCCTCGATGAGCTTAAACGTGTGCTCGCGCAGATAGCCATCGACATCGTGGCACACCGAGCCGTAGTCAATCGAGGCATCCAGGTTATCGTGCTCCCCCGCCGCGCGCAGGTCGGCATAGAGCACCAGAGAAACGATGAACTTCTGACCCAGCGCATTCTCCTCGGGATACACGCCATGGTTGGCAAAAACCTCAAGGCCGTCAATGACAATGCGATCGGTATGGCGCAGATCGTCATAGCTCACGTGAGGCACCGCCGTTGCGGTGGATATTTCGCCCCTTCCACGGCGGGCGAGCTCAGCACCTTCAGTCTTGGTTGCATTCTCGGGCAGTTTCTTGTTACTCAACGCGATCGTCTCCTTCGTTTAGAACCCCGACCGCGCAAACTAACTACACGCGAATCGACAGGTTCTTTTTATCATCGCTCCAGTTGCAAGCGTTGCGCGCGGGGCATGCAAAGCAGGCACGCGACGCTTTGTCGGCTGCATAGAGCAGACGCTCAAGCGGTTGGCTGTTCACGCGCAGCTTTCGATGGCCCAGAATGGCCGTCTTAATGGCTGCGGCATCGGCCGGCTCAAACGCCACGTCATCGGGCATGCCGCCGAGAATCGCATCAGCGACGCGTTCGCTTGCAACATCATGGGATATACCCGATTCATACTGTTCATCTTTGCCGATATCGTGAAGAAGTGCCGTGGCGTAGATGACCTCGCGGTCAAATTCGAGCTGCTCCTCGAGATTCTTGATCCACATAATGCGAGCGACATCGAGCAGATGGTCAATACCGTGGCGGCAGAAGATGCGCCCCGATTCCAACTGTACGATGTTGCCCAGGTGCCGCCGGAACAGCCCGTTGGCACAAATGTAATCAATGCGAGGCATGGCACCAAAGGGGGCCAGGCCCGAAGCCATAAAGCCGCGACGCGACGTCCCCTCATCGGTCTTCGATGTAAAGTCGTTGACGACTCTCATGGTTAGCGGCCCAGCATCCTAAAGAAACGCTCCTCGAGCGCGGGATCGGTCTCAAAGACGCCGCGGCGAGCAAGCGTCACGGTCTTGGTGCCGGGCTTTTGCACGCCACGCATCGTCATGCACATATGCTCGGCCTCCATCAACACAATCGCTCCCTGGGGAGCGAGATAATCCATGAGGGCATCGGCAACCTGTGCGCACAGTTGCTCCTGCAGCTGAAGACGGCGGGCATAAACCTCAACCGTGCGGGCGAGCTTGGAAAGCCCAGCCACCCGACCGTTAGGGATATAACCAATGGCGGCCTTGCCATAAAACGGCAGTAGATGATGTTCGCACAGCGAGTAAAACGTAATGTCGCGCTCGATAACCAAATCGTTCGAAGCGACGGCAAAAGTTTTGGACAGGTGCTCCTCGGCACTCTGGTCCATACCGCCGGCAATCTCGCCATACATACGGGCGACGCGTGCCGGAGTCTCCAGCAGGCCCTCACGAGTTGGGTCCTCGCCTATACCTTCAAGCAGCAGCTTAATGGCAGTCTCGACTTTTTCCTGATCGACCATCTGGGCCTCACTTTTTCGATTTCGCGTTCGCGCTATGGTACCACGCCGGCACGCAACCTCTGTCAGCTACATAGTATGGGTCGAATAGACCGGATCGTCCCGCCAAAGCTCCACGGCGTCGCAAAGCGCAATGTTCTCACGCTCGGCACGGGCACGCGTGGCGTTCATATCAATCACGCGCTGATTGCTCGAGCCCCTAAAGCGCAACGAGATATCGTACAGATCCTGAACGAACGGACCGTCCACCAACATATCGAGGCAGGCAAGGATGCGGTCCGTCACCTCGGTATGATGACGACCGCCCGGCATAAGTTCCTCGAGCACGTCGCCGGTAAAGCACCAAATGGTCTTCCCCGACCCCACAGGATAAGTGGCACGAACGCGCTCAATGAAATCAACAAGCCCCGCCTGGTTCTCGGGTTCCATAGGCTCCCCGCCCAGAATCGTCAGGCCATCAATAAAGGGATGGTCGAGGCTCTCGATAATCTTATCCTCGACGGCGCGATCGAACGGCTCGCCCGCAGCAAAGTCCCACGCGACAGAGTTAAAGCAGTTCTTGCACCCACGACGGCACCCACTCACAAACAGAGAAGTACGAACGCCTTCCCCATCAGCAATGTCGAAATACTTAATGTTCGCGTAGTTCATAAGTAACCTTCCTGGGGGTCTGGAGCATATCATCCCGTCCTCAAACATTCTCGGCCTGCGGCCTGCGAAACTGCGGGCGGGACGATATACTCCAGACCCCTCGCGAGCGATACTCAATGAACTCAGCGAACATCGAGTATAGGGTTCGAGGTCCAATAAAAACAATGCTGCAGCTCAACCGTTATCGCAAGCAGACCGTTGTCGCAGGTCAACTCATTTCCGCTAAGAACTTCGAGGAGTGAGCAGACCGCATGCTGCATCTCAGCTACATCAACTTGGCTGCCCCGTAGCGAGGCCCCGGACCTTTGCTCGATATGAGTTCCGCACGAACAGGAGGCGCCAGTGGCGCCTCCGTCGTGAGCCAGGACTGTCCGAAATAGCGAGTAAAGGTCCGGGGCCTCGCTACGGGGCAGCCTGGGATGGTTATTAGAGATGCAGCACGCGGTCGCGGATCTCCTCGGTTCGACCCTGGTTCCAGAACTGGGTACCGATGTAGCCGCACGTACGACGAGCGACGTTCATCTTCTCCTGGTCGCGGTTGCCGCAATTGGGGCACTCCCACACCAGCTTGCCATCGTCCTCGACAATCTTAATCTCGCCGTCATAGCCGCACACCTGGCAGTAGTCGCTCTTGGTGTTGAGCTCGGCGTACATGATGTTGTCGTAGATGTACTGCATCACGCGAATAACAGCCTTGAGGTTGTCCTGCATGTTGGGAACCTCGACGTAGGAGATAGCACCGCCCGGCGAAAGCTGCTGGAACATGCCCTCAAACTTAAGCTTGTCGAAGGCATCAATCTCCTCGGACACGTGGACGTGATAGCTGTTGGTAATGTAGCCCTTGTCCGTCACACCCGGAATAATGCCAAAACGACGCTGCAGGCACTTGGCGAACTTGTAGGTCGTCGACTCAAGCGGGGTGCCATACAGCGAGAAGTCGATATCGCTTTCGGCCTTCCACTCGGCGCACTTGTCGTTCATGCGCTGCATGACGGCCATGGCAAACGGCGTGCCCTCCTTCTCGGTGTGGCTGTGACCCGTCATGTACTTGACGCACTCATACAGGCCGGCATACCCCAGGCTGATGGTGGAGTATCCGCCCACGAGCAGCTTATCGATCGTCTCGCCCTTCTTCAGACGCGCTAGGGCGCCGTACTGCCACAAAATCGGTGCAGCGTCAGAAAGCGTACCCATCAGGCGCTCATGACGGCACAGCAGGGCGCGGTGGCACAGCTCAAGGCGCTCGTCGAAGATCTTCCAGAACTTGTCCATGTCCTGATGCGAGCTCAGCGCGACATCGGGCAGGTTGATGGTCACAACACCCTGGTTAAAGCGGCCATAGTACTTAGGTTTGGTCGGGTCATAGTTCAGCGCGTTGGCGACATTGTTAAAGCCGTTGCCCGAGCGGTCGGGCGTCAAGAAGCTGCGGCAACCCATGCAGGTGTAGCAATCGCCGTTGCCGGCGGTCTCGCCCTTCGACAGCTTGAGCTCGCGCATCTTCTTCTCGGAGATGTAGTCGGGCACCATGCGCTTGGCGGTGCACTTGGCAGCCAGCTGGGTCAGGTAGAAGTACGGGGAATTCTCGTGAACGTTATCGTCCTCGAGCACATAGATAAGCTTGGGGAATGCCGGGGTAATCCACACGCCGGCCTCGTTCTTAACGCCCTCATAGCGCTGACGAAGCGTCTCCTCCACGATCATGGCAAGGTCGTGCTTCTCTTGGGGCGTACGGGCCTCATTGAGATACATAAAGACCGTCACGAACGGCGCCTGGCCATTGGTGGTCATAAGGGTCACGACCTGATACTGAATCGTCTGGACGCCGCGACGGATCTCATCGCGCAGACGGTCCTCAACGACCTCACGGACCTTTTCGGCAGATGCCGAAACACCGAGCTCCTCGAGCTCGCGGGCAACCTCGCCGCGAATCTTTTGACGGCTCACCTCAACAAAGGGGGCGAGATGGGTCAGCGAAATAGACTGGCCACCGTACTGGGAGGAAGCAACCTGGGCGATAATCTGCGTCGCGATATTGCAGGCAGTCGAGAAGCTATGCGGCTTCTCGATCAGCGTACCCGAGATAACAGTGCCGTTCTGGAGCATATCCTCCAGGTTCACCAGGTCGCAGTTATGCATGTGCTGGGCAAAGTAGTCGGAATCGTGGAAGTGGATCAGACCCTCATTGTGGGCATCCACGATCTCCTGGGGCAGCAGCACGCGCTGGGTCAGGTCCTTAGAAATCTCGCCGGCCATGTAGTCGCGCTGAACGGAGTTGACGGTCGGGTTCTTGTTAGAGTTCTCCTGCTTGACCTCTTCGTTGTTGCACTCGATCAGCGACAAAATCTTGTCGTCGGTCGTGTTCTTCTGGCGCTTCAGGCTCTGAACATAGCGATAGATGATGTAGTGGCGGGCAACCTCGTAGCAGTCGAGACGCATGATCTCGTCCTCGACCAAATCCTGGATCTCCTCGACCGAAACGGTGTGGCCCGCGTTCTCGCATGCCTCGGCGACGTTTTGTGCCGCGTAAACCACCTGGCGGTCGGTTAGACGAGAGCTCTCCTCGACCTCCAAGTTGGCGGCGCGGATGGCATTGACGATCTTATCGATGTCAAAGACAACCTCGGTGCCGCTGCGCTTGATGATCTTCATCCTCTTGCCTCTTTCGCATCGTAGCCTCATTGCGCTTCAGAGCCAAACGATGCCCGGCAGGGCCTGTCCCTGTCTTGCGGCGCCGTCGCGCAATCTGTGTTCTCGATAAACCATAAGCCTCCATGCGGACATTCCCAGAAGCCGATCAAGCGGCTCAAGGACACGTTCAAAAGAGGCAGTTAAGGTCTTCGTTCTCTGTCCGCCATCTATCATACGACAAAGAGGCATCTATATCCTGTATTCTTTTTTTAGGTCAAACACAACATATAGTGTTTCAGCAGGTCAAAGCAATTAGTCATTTTGCAAACGCATTAAAAATGAAGGGCTCTTGGCAGAGTGCTAAAACGTTATCAGCTCGACTACCTGCACGGCAGTTTTGAAACCCCCTCAACCGCGCCGCTGACAAATCCTACCAAAACCAAGCCGCTCACGCCAAAAGAATCCAAAAGATTATGCTTGACCAACATGTTGCGGTCGAATGCCGGCGGACGGAGCGACAGGACTGTAAACGCTCGGAAGACTACAGCCCCGGCGCCCCGTCCGCCGGCATTCGATAGGCGAGGATCTATTACCTCTCTTCGCGAACCATCATGCGGCCGAGAGCCGCTGTAAAGGGATCGAGCAGCACGCCGGCGATAACCACAAAGGCCCATCCCTTTGTGACGAGGCCGGCCCAACGCGCGAAGAACGTACGGCCTTCAATCGTTCCGAATCCTCCCTGGAAGGCAATCTCGCCAAAACCGATCACCATAAAAAGGAGCGTGGCACCGATGACCGTACCGGCGATCTTGTGTGATGCACTCCCCTGCTCAAAACCAAAAAAGTCCAGGCACATACCAACCGTTTTGCCAAACAGCGGGAGTGCGCTCAGAACCTCGGCGATCACCGTGGCCACGATGAGTTGTCCCCAAAAGCCCGTGGGGCCCGTCAGATCCAAGCCAGGCGCCCCTTCAATGATGGGGAGAAACGCGCAGAGCAATAGCGGGTTAAAGAAGCCGTTGAGAATACCGATAACGCGCCTGACAGGTAACTTCATAGCCGTAAGCCTTTCAAAGTCATTGATAGAAAGAGGGCCGCCGGCATATGTCGGCGGCCCCGATAAAACATGATGTACGGCAAAGCAACTACTCGAGCGGCTACTCCGCCTCGCCGCCGGCCGCCATCTTCTCGGCCTCGGCAAGCTGGGCCGGGGTGAGCTTGCGATACTTAATGGCGCCAAAGACGACACAAGCCGCACAGACGATCATGCCGGCGATGAACTTCTGGTCAATCGTTGCACCAAACGGCGACGTCACGGCCTCAAACACAATGGGAGACAATGCCATGCCAAAGTTGATACCTGCCATGCCAATGGCGAGGTTAAACGCACGTCCCTCGGGGGCAGAGTTGCCGGCGGCAAAATTGCCCTCCAGCGGCACGTAGGTCTCCTTGCCCAGCGCAACGACAAAACCCGCAACGCACAGCACCATAAAGGCGGGCGCAACCAGCGTCAGGCCCAGGCCGACGAGCGTCACGCCCCACGCGATCGGCATAGCCAGGTTCTTAAACTTGGCAAACAGCGGACCGACCAAAAGACCAGCCGCAATACCGGCAACGGTCATAACGGTAGAGGCAAGACCGGCCTCCACGGTACCGCCAAAGCCGCGACCTACAACAAGCAGCGAAACGTTGGAGCTGAAGAGCTGGAACGTAAGTACGAACACAAAGCTCATGAGCGTGATAATCGCGACCTCTTTAGGCATATTGGCAAACACGTTGACCTTGCGCTTGGGCTCAAGACGACCCTCAGGAAGGCAAACAGCCTCGATTACGATGAAAATGATCATGATGAAGTACGCCGCATAGCTGTGGAACCACTCGGCAGAACCCAAGATGCCGGAAACCATCGTCCAGATAATGCCGCCCAGTGCAACAAAAGTGGAGTAGATGCCCATGACAAACGAGCGCTGCTTTCCGCCAAAGTAATCCGCGATAAGAGCGTCCGTTGAATTCTGCACGGCGCCGAGACCAAGGCCCATGACAGCAGAAGCCGCCAAGACTTGGCCGAGCGAGTCGTGGAACACCAGCACCGAGGCGCCTGCCAGCATCACGATAATGTGACCGACGAGCGTCGTCTTCTTCTTGGACACGCGAGAGGCAAGCTGTGAAGAGACGAGCATGGCGGACAACGCCATCATCAACGGGATGATGCCGATGATCATCTGGACGGCAGCGATGTTTTCGTTGGGAAATGCCGCCGCAACAGAGGCCACGATAGGGACGGGCACGAGCATGCCCATGATGCACATGGCGGCTGCGTAAATGCCCACCAGGTACTTGATCTTGGTTTTATCCATGATCCATCCTTACACTTAAAGAAAAGGGTCGGAGCGGCCAGGCATCACCAGCGGCCGCCCCAAACACAGCACTATCAGTCGTTGAATCCGGTGAACACGGGTTCTCCGCTGTACACGAGCGCTTCCTCGACACCATCGAGCACGCGGCAGGCGCCAGACGCCATCGCCTCGAGCTCAAACTCGCCGGGATAAGCCGATACGGGAGCGATCCAAGAGCAGCATTCCTCAATCGAAGCAACGAGCTCCTTGCTGTGGACCATGCCGCCTCCGAGCAAGATGCCGTCGACGTCGCCCTTCAGCACGCAGGCCATCTCGCCAATCCACTTGCAGATTTGGTAAACCATTGCATCCCAGGCGCGTGCTGCAGCCTTATCGCCCGCAGCGGCACGTTCACACACCTCGATGGCATCGGACGTACCCAAAAGGTCAACGAAGCCACCGGTCTTCATGCAATGGGCGCGGGCGACGTCGAGGCCATGTTCCGCCGTATACTTCGCGACCTCGATTGCGGGGACCGAGCCACAGCGCGTCGGCGCCATGGGGCCCTCGCCGCCGACGATGTCGTTGCCGTCGACCATCTTGCCCTTAAGGTGAGCCGAGATAGAGATGCCGCCGCCAATATGGCAAACGATGAAGTTGCACTCATCATAGGGGCGACCGAGCTTTGCCGCATGGCGGATGGCGGTCTCTTTAAGATTAAGGGCGTGCAGGTGCACGTTTCGATACACGCCCTTAATGCCCGTCATACGTGCGAGGTCGCACAGCTCATCGGTATCGGGAGGATTCACCACAAAAGAGGGCTTGCCCGTCTTTGAAGCGAACTCATGGGCAATCTGGGGACCCAGCTGCGCCGGGTGCTGAATGCCGTTCGCACCGACGCGGGCATGCTCGAGCATGACCTCATTGATGGCATACGTGCCGCCGGGCAGCGAAAGCAAGCCGCCGCCGCGACCGACAAATGCATCAAAGTCCTCGAGCTTCAGGCCCGCCTCATCCAGTGCTCCAAGAATCAGATCGCAGCGATACGGCATCTGAGCCGAAACCCCATCGAACTGGGCGAGGTCCTTCGCGTCGTGTGCAACGTTCTTGCTGACCTTGCACTCGTCACCCTCAAAAACGCCCACCTTTGTGGAAGTGGAACCTGGGTTGATTACCAGGACGCGCCAGGGAGTCTTTTTATCGGACATACCCTAAGCCTCCTTAAGCGCCTGGGCGCGCACGCAGCTCATCACCACGTTGCCGACGATCTCGTCGACGGGCGCAGAGCGCGAGCAATCGCACACGATCCTTTTGAAGCCCTGAAGCATGGGGCCGTAGGCATTGGCACCGGTCAGATTCTGGATGATCTTGACGCCGATATTGCCCACGTTGATATCGGGCCAGATGACCACGTTGGCTTGGCCCGCAACAGCGGACTCACGATGTACCTTCTTGGCCGCAACCTTGGGGTTAATCGCCGAATCAAACTGGAACTCACCGTCGATGGCAAGGTCGGGACGGCGATCGTTGGCAATCTCACGAGCACGGCGCACTTTGTCGACAAGTTCATTATCCATCGAGCCGTCAGTCGAATGCGAAAGCAGCGCGCAACGGATATCCCATCCGGTCAGCGAGCGCACCGTTTCGCTCGACGAAATCGCGATCGAGGCAAGTTCCTCGCTCGTAGGGTCGACGCAAACGGCGGAATCGCCAAAAGCCAAAAGGCCACCTTCGCCGCCGTTCCAGTTGGGAATGTCGGCGATACCGCACGAGCTCACGGTGTCCACCCCGTCGGCAAGGCCGACGATGGTCTGACCCGCCAGGATAATATCGCCCGTGGCGTTATCAATGCCGGCGAACATTACGTCGACATCGTCGAGCACCTGCAAAATCAGGGCGCGCTCAAGCGGACGCGTCATACGGCGCGCGGCGCCCTTGGGCTTAAACTTGCAATCCGGATGCGAAAGGTAGCGCTCGCAGCAGGCGGCGTTCGCCTCCTCGTCGGTCACATCGACAATCTCGATGCCGTCAAGGGAGATGCCGCGCTCATCGGCAAGCTCCTTGAGCTTACCGCCGTCGCCGACCAGCACACATTCGGCAAGATGCTCGGCGGCGATCTTTGCGACCGCCTGCATCATGGTCTCGTTTTCGCCCTCGGGAAAAGCAACGCGCATAGGCTTGGCGGCAGCCTGCTCGCGCAGGGTCTGCATCAGGTCCATGGCAGCTACTCCATCTCTTCGGCAGTGCGCTCGATAAGCTCGCCGATGGTCTTCATGACCATGACCTCGCGAACGGGGACCTCGGCATCGAGCTCGTTCTCGATCATGGAGGTCAGGGCGATCATCTTCATCGAGCCCTTGCCCAGGGTCTCAAACGTCGTCTCGGGGGTCACATCGCCATCGTAGTTGTAAGCGGACTTGGCAAAATCGCAGATCTGCTGAGTGAGTTCTTCGTTCATGATGGTGCCTTTCTAAGATAAAAAGAGGGGCGGCCACGGCGGGCTGGAGACATGGGTCCCGCCGTGGCCTAAGAGAGGAATCGAATTGTTAAAAGGGTGAAAACCTAGTCGTCAAGCTCAAACGTGAGCTCTTTGTAACCCGGTCGATCGATGACCTTGGCATGGACACCAACGGTCTCGCCCGCCATGAGCTTGGCGCGGATCTCGGGGGCCTTCTTCTTGGTAATGCCGTAGATGACGTAGGTGTACTGAGAACCCTCGTCAATATCGACGGCGCCGTAGGCGTACTTGCCATACTCCTTGAGGTAGGGCTTGTCGTTCTGCGGACCAGGCAGGGTAAAATCGATCAGATGGCCGTGACCGGAAACCTGGACCCAATCGGTCTTGTGGTAGCCGCAGGCATTGCAGGCAAGGTGAGGCGGAAACTCGACGGCTCCGCACTCGGGGCACTGACGTGCCCAATAGATGCCCTCTTCAAGACCCGTGTAGAACTTCTTGACCACGGGCTCCATATCTTTGAGTTGCATGAGAATACTCCTTATGGGAAATCGAAAACCGCGGTCGCTTAGGCGACGGTACGAAGAATCTGGCAGCGCACATTCTGAGAACCGCCAAAACCGCGCAGGAAGGCCGTCTCAGGAATCTTCTTCATCTGGGTTGCACCGGCGACGCCGCGCATCTGCTTGACGGCCTCGACGATATCGGCGATACCGGATGCGCCATGAGCGTGGCCGAAGTTGCAACGGCCACCGTGCGGGTTGATGGGCTTATCGCCGTCAAAAGCGGTGCGGCCATCGATCGCATACCTCCAAGCCTCGCCGCGCGGAATATAGCCGCACTCCTCGGCCGAGACGATCTCGGAAGCCAGGAAGAAGTCATTGCACATAAACAGGTCGATCTCATCGGGGCTCACGCCGGTAAGGTCGTAGACCTGCTTGGCAGCAAGCTCGGTAGCCCAGTGCTCGTTGTGAAGCAGGCCGGCTTCGACGGCAGAGGCGCCCGTGCCCAGAACCTCGATAGGTGCATACGGGACACCCATGGCCTTGGCCTTCTCCGTGGGCATCACGACAACAGCGGCGGCACCGTCGCATTTCTTCTCAAAGCCGGTAACGCGCAGGTACTGCGTAACGCGCGGGTTGTACATGCTCTTGAGATACTCGTCGGCGGTATCGAACCCAGCCGCCTTCGCATCCTCCTCGACCGTGGTCTCGTACCAGGCAAGGGGATTCAGGACGGCACCGCGGCGAAGGCTCTTGGTAAGGCCGTTCAGGGCGTCATCGATCTGATCGGCAGTAAGGTCGTACTGCATCGAATACTCGTTGATCCAGTTGTCGAACGACACGCCAAAGGCACCATCGAGCGGGCGACCATACGCGCGGTCATAGATCTTATCGAGCGAGGGAATCATGACGTCGAGCGTAAAGTCCTGGCGAATATGCGAGGGCATGTGCTCAACGGGAAGGGTCGAAGCCAAATCGCAGGCACCCGTAAGGACGACATCGTAGGCACCGGAGGCGACTGCCATCACGGCCTGCTCAAGGGCGACGTAGCCCGTGCAGCAAGCCTCGGAATGATGGACGGAACCCTTGGCGCGAACGCCAAACCAATCGGCAACCTGCATGTTGGGGGTAATGCAATCGCCAACGAGATAGGGATTGGCGCTGCCGTGATAGAAAAAGTCGATATCGCGGGGCTCAAGACCGGCATCGGCAATTGCCTCGAGGGCCGCATAGCCAAACGCCTCGCCCTCGCCAATACCCTGGGTCTCGGGATGTTCCTCAAAATCCTTGAACGGGGTGCAGCCCACGCCTACAATCGAGACGCTGCGCATGTTCTTTCCGAGCGTAACCACTGAATATCACATCCTAATCATGTGAAGGTGTACGGAGTGATGGCGCAGTCCGGCCGCGAGCGAAGGTGAGAGAGCGCTCGCGGCTTTTCTGTGCCGTCACACGTTGAACTACTGCAGTGGTTCTCTTGAACGTGACTTTAGTTTACGAGGGGCAAGACAGGACGTATGGGACAAAAAGGCCCTATGTGTCCCATCATTTGAAACCCATAGGGCAAAAACGTTCCAAATAGCAGGTAAATGGTCTTATCAATAATGCAAGGATTCGGCAAATCATCATGACACCGCCATGGATCTAACCATTTACCCGTAAATAGCGACCGTTCATCCGAGCGTATTATCGAAATCAGGGATCCGCGGATGCCAATGGCGCGATGCATCGTCGACAAAGAGCGGTGCGTAGAACATGCGATTGAGCGCGGCGGCAACGGTTCGTGCCTCAAGGTCAGGCCGGACTTCGAGCCAATACTGGATGAGGTTATGGTGGCCCGCAAGCGCAAAAGCAAGATACAGATCGAGGTCCGTCTCATCTGAAAACGTCGACCGCAAACGATCGCGAAAATAGTCATGCATGAAGATCGTTGCCTTGTGTGCAAACACGGGATCACCGTTATCGCTGTTAAGCGCCAGGACTTTCGAGCGATTGGCCTTGAGGATTTCCATGCGCTTGATCATCGTGGGCGTGGGATCAAGCTGCGCATCACCAAAACGAGCCTCAAGGGCAACGTCGTTAATGTCTTGCATGTTCTGGAGCAGCTCATCTTCAAAGCGCTTGACCACATCATCGACAGAGCGGTAACAACGATAGAAGGTTGATTTTGATGTATGGGCAAGACGGAGTACGTCGGTGACCTTAATCGATTGCACAGGCGTTGTCGCCATAAGTTCAAAGACGGCGCCTTCGATCCGCGAAGCAATATCGTTTTTAGCGTTCAGTGACATAGAAGGCCTCCCCTGTTGGCGATTGGCTACTATGCTACCCGAAAGGCATGCTCCTCAATGGCGATATGGGGCATAGAACGCGCTGCACAAGAGATGACACACTGGCCAAACACCACCGAGGAAGTAAACCATCCGCTCGGCAACCCGTCTTTGCGGGGATCGATTGAAAAGCCGGACCCCTCCGCCTTCAGGACGGCTTCGATACGCGTCCAAACCCGACACAGCCGAAAGGCGCGTTCCTGCGAATCTGCCGCAGCGTCAATCCACGCCCGTTCCCTTGAGCTCGCCATACGCTCAACCGCAATAGGTACAATCTCATCGACCGCCTCGATATCCACGCCAATAGGTCCTCCGACCGACCGAGCAACATCGGAAACAGCGAGGACGGCCACGCTTCCGCCATGTGAAATGGAAATAGAGGGGGCCTCCCCATCCGCAAGCTCGATCTTGCCGAAAGCAGAACGCGCAAGCTGGGTGTCGTCGAAGACACCCAGGGCGTCGCGAAGCAGCAGACCCACGCCCGCAGCTTCCCTCCGAGACGCAATGGGGAGATCTCCATTGGAGGCACGCGAGGCATAACGTCCCGCGATTGATGCCATATCAACGGTCTCGCCGGGATCGATCGCAGAAACGTCAACGAGGTGCACGGTTATGTTCAAAATGGTCAACCCCACTCGATTGAGATGACAAGGCTAAACTGACGCTCAGAACCGCTCTTTCATGAATCGAGGTACCTTTTGCCGACGATTTGGCGACCCATTTGGCGACCAAAACAAAACAGCCCAGAGGACATAGCCTCTGGGCTGCGAACATTTGGTGGGCGTTAGAAGATTTGAACTTCTGACCTCTTCCGTGTCAGGGAAGCGCTCTCCCCCTGAGCTAAACGCCCAAATGGAGCGGACAACGGGGCTCGAACCCGCGACCCCAACCTTGGCAAGGTTGTGCTCTACCAACTGAGCCATGTCCGCTTACGAGGATTAATCTTACGTGATACCCGCATCCTATGCAAGAACTTTTTTGAAAAGTTTTGCGACGCCCTCGCGAACCTCGCAAAGACATCAGCCACCACGGAAAGCACAGGCAAACGTAAACTCGCCGCAAGAGGCCCCTACAACTCAGCGAGCATGATCCAGGCAGAACTGTCCTGCGCGAGCCTGCCGTCTGCAAGCGGTGATGAGGTGAGCAGGACCCTGCCCGCCGGCAGCTCCACGGGTGCTGCACCGAAGTTCGTCACACACGCCCAGCCGTTGTCGCGGCGATAGGCGATGACGCCACCCTCAGCGCCCTCGGCACCATCCGCAAGGCCGGTGCGTCCGTCAAGATCAAGCCACTTAAGATCGTTGGCGCACCCGCGCAGCTTGCGCCGCAGCCAGAGGGCGTCACGATAGAGCGCAAGCATCGATGTCGGGTCCGCTTCTTCCCTATCGGCAGCGTAATCGGAAAACCATGCAGGCTGCAGCAGATGGGGCGCCGCATCGGCGTCCGCCGGTGAAAACCCAAACGATCCGCCCTGCGCGGGATCGTCCGCCGCCACCCACGGCAGGGGCACACGGCAGCCGTCTCGCCCCTTCTCGCGCTTCGGTCCGTGCGTATTGGTCGCAGTAGGATCTTCGAGTGCGGCCCACGGGATATCGGCCACCTCAAAAAGGCCGAGCTCCTCACCCTGATACACGTATGCCGAGCCCGGAAGCGCCAGCTCGAGCAAAAGGGCCGCCCGCGCGCGGCGCTCGCCGAGTTCACGGTCCTCGTCATAAGACGACCCGTCGCGTAAGAGCCAGTCGAGCGCAATCTGGTGGTAGCGCGTCGCCTTGATCTGCGGCAGGGCATAGCGCGTCGCCACGCGCGGCACGTCGTGGTTGGAGAGCACCCAGGTCGAGGCGGAATCGGATTCTATAGCTGCCTTCAAGCCCTCCTCGATTGCAGCGTGCATGTCATCATAGGTCCAAGTGGCCTTGGCAAACTCAAAGTTGAATGTCTGGCCAAGCTCGCTGGGACGCGCGTAGAGATACTGGCGCTCGGGCAGCACCCACGCCTCGGCAACGGCGCTGCGTGGCGGATCATAGCGGTCGAACACGCGGCGCCACTCGCGATAGATCTCGTGGACCTCGTTGCGGTCCCACAGCGGATGGGTGCCGTCGTCAACCATGTCATCGCCCTCGGCGAGATGCCACCGGTCGAGGTCATCGCGGTCGAGATCCTTGGCGAGACCGTGCGCCACATCAATGCGAAAGCCATCGACGCCTCGATCGCTCCAAAACGCCAGGACGTCGCAAAAGAACGCATGAACCTCGGGGCACGACCAGTCAAAGTCCGGCTGCTCGGGCGTAAACATGTGCAGATACCACTGACCGTCCGCGACGCGCGTCCAGGCGGGGCCGCCAAAGTTGGCATTCCAATTGGTGGGAGGCAACTCGCCGTGCTCGCCGCGACCATCGCGGAAGATATAACGGGCGCGCTCGGGCGATCCGGGGCCAGCGGCAAGAGCGGCTTTGAACCAGGGGTGTTGCTTGGACGAATGGTTGGGCACGATGTCGACGATAACCTTGATGCCGTGCGCGTGAGCCGCGGCGACCATGTCATCGAAGTCGTCAAGCGAGCCGAGACGCGGGTCGACGTCGCAGTAGTCCGCCACATCATAGCCGCCATCGACAAGAGGCGATGGGTAAAACGGGCTCAGCCAGATGGCCTCGATACCCAGCCGCTCAAGATAGTCCATCTGTTGGGTAATGCCCGCGATATCGCCCAGACCCGAACCAGTCGAATCCTTAAACGAACGCGGGTAGATCTGATAGATCGCGGCATCGGACATCCATGAGCGCGAAGAGGACTTTTCTGTAGCCATGGGATGAATCTCCCTTGCAACGAGGTTTTGCGAGATGCCCACGATGATACGCCCAAAGCGGACATTCGCGGCAAACAACGCCACAGCCACGCCCCAAAGCGCTCGCTGCCTCTCGGGTTCGAGCCTCCTGGGACGAATCGATCGATTAGTGAAAAGAACGGAAGAGGTAGTGTCGAGAAAGTTGGTGTAGAGCCCGATCCGAAGC